>JBAVJE010000252.1:0-6320 GCA_049687615.1 Salinimicrobium sp.
CTGGAGAGAAAAGACTACAGGAGCATCGCAGCAAAAAAGATTGCTTTATTTTTGGAATATGTAAGAGCAAAATTCCGGCTGCCAACCAGCCATCCAAATGAAGATTTCTTCAGACAACTGGGCGGCGTGAGCGGGAATTCTCCTGAAAAAGTACAGGACTTATGGCAATACATGTCTCGACTGGAACAGCAAAAAACAGTATCTAAAGATGAGCTGCTGGAACTAAACCGAAGGATCATCTCCTTTAAAAACATGAAAAATGGAAACTGAAGAAACAGGAAACGAAGAAATAAAGTTTGAAAACCGCATTCCTCTTGAAGATCTTAAAGAGGCGGTGAACAGTCTAAAAGGACAGCTGTCAAAAGTGATCATAGGTCAGGAAGAATTCATTGAGCTGCTCATTGTTGCACTGCTGGCCAATGGCCATGTGCTTATTGAAGGAGTTCCCGGCCTTGCCAAGACTATAACTGCAAAGCTTTTTGCGAAAACGCTGGACACAAAATTCAGCCGCATCCAGTTCACACCAGATCTTATGCCAAGTGATGTCCTGGGAACTTCGGTGCTTAATGCTGCCAGTTCAGATTTTGAATTCAAGCCGGGACCTATTTTCGCAAATATTGTATTGATAGACGAGATCAACCGGTCACCCGCGAAAACACAAGCTGCACTTTTTGAGGTAATGGAAGAAAGACAGATCACCATTGACGGGAAAGAACACAAAATGTCGCCGCCATTTATGGTGATCGCAACGCAAAATCCCATTGAGCAGGAAGGGACTTATGCTTTGCCCGAAGCACAACTTGACCGTTTCTTATTCAAAATAAAGGTGCTATACCCCAACCTGGATGAGGAAGTTGAAATCCTGCAATCTCATCATGATCGCAAAGGCATTTCGCCTCAAACCAAAATAGAAGCTATTCTAACACCGGAGAGGTTACAACAGCTACGGCAGCAAATACAGGAGATCAGGATTGAGCCCAAACTGCTTAAATATATAGCAGAGATTGTCATCAAAACCAGAAATCATCCTCATTTGTTTCTTGGCGGTTCCCCACGGGCATCTATAGCCATCATGAATGCGGCAAAAGCGGTGGCAGCTATAAATGGACGAGATTTTGTCATTCCCGAGGATATATTAAAAATCCTGGCTCCCGTTTTGGGTCACCGCATCATTCTGTCACCCGAACGTGAAATGGAGGGTGCTACCCCCGAATCTGTTATTGACATGATCGCCCATTCGGTCGAAATTCCGAGATAGATTGTTGCATTTCCTAAGATCGCTATATCTGCACCAAAGATTCTTCACTGCCGTTTTTTGTCTGGCAGCAGGATTCCTTTTTTCCTATTGGTTCGCATGGCTTTACCCCATACTTTGGGTGATCTCCATACTACTTCTGCTTCTGCTATTGCTTGACTTTTTCTTGCTTTTCAGAACCAGATCAATTACTGCGGAACGCGTGCTCCCCGAGAAATTTTCCAACAGCGATGAAAACCCTGTACTGGTGAAGATCAAAAGCAACTACGGGTTTACGATCTTTTCCGAAGTTATAGATGAGATCCCGGTACAGTTTCAAAAAAGAGATTTTTTGAAGACCTTAAAGATCAAGGCCGGAGAAGAAATAGCTTTCGAATACCTTCTGAAGCCCGTGGAACGCGGGGAATACTTCTTCGGAAATATGAATATTTTCAGCTCTACCCGCCTGAAGCTGGTGAAAAAAAGGGACAGGTTTGATAAATCTCAAATGGTAAAAGTTTATCCTTCCTTCATTCAAATGAGGAAGTACGACTTTTTAGCCATTGATCAAAAAATCGCACAGCCCGGAATCAAAAAGATCAGAAAGATTGGGCATACCATGGAGTTTGAACAAATTCGGGATTATGTTCTGGGAGACGATATACGCAGCATCAACTGGAAAGCTACCGCTAAGCAGGGCGGTCTTATGGTGAATCAATTTCAGGATGAACGTTCCCAGCCGGTTTTCTCGGTGATAGATACGGGTCGTACCATGAAAATGCCATTCCACAATCTTAAGCTGTTAGACTACGCGATCAATAGCGCACTGGCCTTTTCCAATATAGTAATAAGGAAAAAAGACAGGGCGGGCCTGATCACTTTCTCTAACAAGATGGAAAAATGGGTCGTGGGCAGCTCAAAAAAGACCCATTTGAACCTGTTACTGGATACATTATATAATGTGAATTCCCGGTTCCTGGATTCAGATTACGGTTTGTTGTACACACATCTCAAAAAAAGACTACCCCAGCGCAGCCTGCTCCTGCTCTACACAAATTTCGAACACATCAGCGCTTTGCGGCGGCAGCTGCCTTACCTGCAGGCTATCGCCCGAAAACACTTGCTGGTAGTGATCTTTTTCGAAAATTCTGAGTTGGAATCTTTGGTCAATTCTGAAGCCTCCGGAATTCCGCAGATCTTTGACCAGGTTATTGCCGAACAGTTTAGCTACGACAAAAAATTAATGGCCCGGGAACTGCAGAAATATGGAATCCAAACTGTGCTTACAAAACCCGAAGATCTTACGGTTAACACCATCAATAAATACCTGGAGATCAAAAAGAGAGGAATTCTTTAGGTATTTAAAGCTTTCTTATACACCTCGAGAGCCCGCGCCCTCGCAAACTTATGATCCACCAGCGGTTCTATGTAGCCGGGCCTGAAATCTTTTATCCAGCTTTTCACATATTTTAGATCGGGGTCGAATTTTTTGAGCTGGGTTTCGGGATTGAAGATCCTGAAATAAGGCGCCGAATCACAGCCCGTACCTGCAGCCCACTGCCAGTTCCCGTTGTTTGAGGCCAGTTCGTAATCCAGCAGTTTCTCAGCAAAGTAAGCCTCGCCCCAACGCCAGTCAATAAGCAAATGCTTGGTAAGAAATCCTGCCACGAGCATTCTTACCCTATTATGCATCCAGCCGGTTTCATTGAGTTGCCGCATGCCTGCATCTACTAAAGGAAATCCCGTTTCACCCCTGCACCACCGCTCGAATTCCCGCTCATTGTTGCGCCATTGGAGCCGGTCATATTTTCTTTTGAAGTTGTGATCGACCACCTCAGGGAAATGATAAAGTATCATCATGAAGAATTCTCTCCATATGAGCTCGTTGAGCCATACCTCGTTTTGTTGTCTTGCCTGAGCCACCAGCTGCCGAACGCTTAGCGTTCCAAATCTAAGGTGCACTCCAGCATAACTGGTGCCGTTCACGCCGGGTAGATTTCTGGTTTCATGGTATTTTTTAATAAGACCTTCAGAAAGATCTGCAGTCGGAACTTCAAAACCGGAAGGCTCAAAACCTATTTCTTCCAAAGAAGGAACCTCTCTTTTTGGCATTTTAAAGAGGTTATCTAAAAGATCTTCAGAAGCATAAACGGGAATAGATTGTTTCGCTAAGCGCTCTTTCCACCTATTAGAGTAAGGCGTAAAAACGGTATAAGGTGTACCGTCACTTTTTAGGATCTCCTGCTTTTCAAAAATCACCTGGTCTTTAAAAGTTAGGAAATCGATATTCTTATCTGCTAAAAAATTTCCTATTTCCTCATCTCTGGAAATAGCGTAAGGTTCGTAGTCGCGATTGGTAAAAACCCCCTGCACCCGGTATTCCTCAAGGAGTTCCAAAAATGCCCTTTTTGGAACCTCATGTTTTACAATAAGAGAAGAACCTTTCTTCTGTAGCTGTTCATTCAGTTTCTCCAGCTGCTTGTGAATAAAACTCACACGCTTATCTTTTTTATCTGAAAGCTTTTCAAGAATATTCCTGTCAAAAATGAATAAAACCAGCACCGGTTGTTCTGACTGCAAGGCATGATAAAGTGCAGCATTGTCAAAAAGACGAAGGTCCCGCCTTAGCCAGCAAACATTTACTACAGCTTTGTCCACGGGGCAGTATTTCGGTTCTTAAAGCCATGGATTGCGGTACTTAGCAGCAAAATTCCCGCAATAGCTATTCCCGCAATTACAATGGACTGGTGTTTATCCCAATTGGCGACAGCAACAGCGGCAAGTCCCCAGGCGCCAACCAGGGCAAATTCCCGCATGTTTCGGGTCCAGGTGATCACCAGGTTGATTAATCCCGCGGCAACGATCATGATGATGGTCCAGGCTACTTCAGAAATTCCAAACCCTGACCACCCTTCCGCAGTTAAAAAGGCGGCGATATTGGCTATTAAAGCCACAGTGATCCAACCCGAATAAAAAGTAAAGGGCCACCAAAAAAAGGCAATTACAGGAAGTGATTCGTCATCCAGCTCAAGTCGGCCACGAAGAATAATTATAATAAGAGAAAACAGCAGCAACAGCATAACCATCACCGAAAGGCCTATATACTCGTTAAGCCAGGCGAAGATCCAGGAAATGTTAGCTATACAGGAAACGATGAACCAGATTCCTACTTTAGCTACCGCCTTTCCGGGACGCCTATGACCAAACAGCGTAAAGGACTGATAGACGACAAATCCGAAAAGCATGAGGTAAATAAGGCCCCAAATAGAAAAAGCGTAGCCTGCGGGAGTAAATAAATTTTCATATTTCGCAGAAATTGTGCTCATGGTATTCCCATTGATGGCACCTGTATTGGAAATATAATTAAAAGCTACGGTAGCGAGGAAAGCAATGATATTTCCTACTGCAAGTATTTTTTTCATAGCATACGGTTTTTTACTTGTTTTCCTTCAGAAGTGTTGAAAAATAAGGTTTTCGGCCCAAAATGTATTTGTAGATCAAAAGATTCAGCAGGATGAGTTCGGCTCCATAAAAAATATCTTCTACAGGTACGGTCAAAATTCTAAAGCCCATAAATTCTGAAGGATTATACCACACCACCTCCTCTTCTATTCCGGTACCGGTAAGTATTCCATTAACGATGAAGAACGGCAGCAGCAGAATTCCGTAAATAAAAAAGAACCTGCCAAGCCAGTTAACCTTAAAAATAAAACGTGCCAGCAACAGCAAAATTCCGAAGCTTATAAAGGTGGAAGCCGTATAGGCATTTCCGAAATAAATTGCGCCAATTACAAACAGTATCATTGCAAGAAGCAGCGTGAAAGAGGTTTCAAAAATGGCATTTTTTGATCCCTTTAAAAACAGGTCTATACTGTGAAAGGTAAAGACGCAGGCGTAAGGTATACAGAAAAAGAAGAGCACTTCTTCAAGCGGAAGATTTCCAATTTCGATTCCTGTGAGGTATTTTTCATTGAAGCCCCACACGCCGAGGTCGGTAAAATACATATCCCATACTACAAATAGTAGCCCACTAATAAAGACGGCAGGAAAAAAAGCATACCACGTCTTGTGAAAATTCAGCTTTGGGTGAAAACTGAATAAAAAAGGGATTAGAATTGTAAAAAAATTGACCAGAAGGTAAGTATACTGCATCAGGCTCTTCTTTGGTCACGAAAATATTTCATGGGCACCCAAAGCATTCCGAAGCATTCGCCATCTTCCTTACCCAAATGCTTATGGTGCATTTTATGAGCACGTCTAATCGCTCTAAAATAGCTGTTATCGGTTTTTCTAAGCACCCTGAAACGCTGGTGAATAAAAATATCGTGGACAAAGAAATATGCCATTCCGTATATCGTAATTCCCAGGCCTACAAAAAATAAAAAGTTATATCCCGCCAGCATCCCAAGGTAAAGACAAAGAATTCCCGGAATGGCAAAAATGAGGAAAAAGAAATCGTTGTGTTCAAAAAAACCCTTAGACTCTTTTTTATGGTGATCTTTGTGCAAGGTCCAGAGTAGGCCGTGCATTAGGTACTTGTGCGTGAACCAGGCCACACCCTCCATCGCAAAAAAAGCGGCTAAAGTAATAAGTATTTTAACAATGACAGATTCCATAACTTTTTGACTTCGAATTAAATTAATGAAAATTTTCTTAAGTTTTCATTTTTGAAAGTTGATTTCTCATCTCCACTTTTTCATCTTCACTAAGCGCACTGGCTTTCGTTAAAAATTCGAGAATGATCCTTTTTAATTCCAGATCTTTCATTTTTTTAAGGTTCAAAAAAAGGATTTTCTCATCCTCTTCCAAATTATCCTTGTACCCAAGGAAACCAGGTGTTTCTGATTGTACAGAGAATCTCAGGAAGCGTAATTCAAGGTTTGATGGATCGTCTTCAATAGCTTCAGAAAATATTTTTTTTCCCTTTTTAAAGTGGGACATCTTGGAAAAAGGATTAGCCACGTGTTTAGCTAACATCATTTCTGCCGCCGCCCGGTAACCCAATAGCAGAGCAGTATCATCATTTTCTTCGGAGATTTTCAAGAGCTTTTCTGCTGCGGCTTCATCTTCTGCAGACTGTTGATAC
>JBAVJE010000253.1:0-8532 GCA_049687615.1 Salinimicrobium sp.
GCTCAAAGACGGCTCGCTTTTACAACTTAAACTCACCCTTTTTAAAGAATTGGTGTTGAGTTTATCAAAAAAAATAACTAATACAGGCAGTAACCTTTATTTTTTAGTTCAAAGAACTTTATGTCAAATGTTTATCGAGCATGTCGTTGAGAGCTTTCAATTTGTCTTCAGCAAGTATGACCTCACTGGTGTTGTCAATTGATTTTTGCTCGGTCTGGGCTGCAAACTGCAGGGCGCACATCGCCAAAACATCCTGTTTATCCCTAACGGCATAACTCTGCTCAAATTGCTTAATCATGGCTTCTATTTTCTTAGCGGCTTTTCTCAATCCTTCTTCCTGCTGCGGAAGAATAGTCATGGGATACACCCTATCTGCAATAGAAACCTTTATTTTAAGCTGATTTGACATTATTTTATTCCTCTATTCAGAGAGTTGAACAATACATTGGTCAATTTCTCTAATCAAGCCATTTATCTTCAGCTTGGTTTGTTTCTTATAATCATTACTGCCAAGTAGTGCGTTGGCAGCTTTAAGAGTTTGTACCCGATTTTCAGAAGCGTCAAGACTTTCCTGCAATTCCTGCTTTTCGGCCCTTAAGCTTGCTAATTCCTCCTGAAGGTTTTTTTGTTTTTGCCCGAGCTTATTATAGTTCTGAAGCAATTTACCAATCCTACCTTCAAGATTATCAACTATTTCTGTTAAATCACTCATTAAAGCTAATCCTGCTACTAACTCTCACAAAGTTAATATACCTACCGTAATATCCCAATATTTTGACGGCTATTTTGATTCGAAAGCTTAAAATAATTTTAAACTCCTCAAAAATAAGAGTTTAATTTTTCTCCCCGGTTTACTATATTTAACCGCTATTAAAAAGATAAATTTTCCCCAATCATGAAATTGACCTACGCCGCGTTTTTTCTTATTTTTTCCTTAAAATCTTTTGCCCAATATCAGGTTCCTAACGACTACTTTGACAAGCCATTAGACATACCTTTGGTGCTGGCAGGCTCCTTTGGAGAACTGCGTTCTAATCATTTTCACAGCGGCCTCGACATAAAGACCCAACAGCGCGAAGGTTTACCCGTTCATGCAGCTGCTGAAGGTTATGTAAGCCGCATCAATATTTCCCATTACGGGTATGGAAAAGCGCTTTACATTCAACATCCCAACGGCTATACTACTGTTTACGGCCATCTTCGGAATTTCTCTCCCGAAATTGAAGCTTATATAAAAAAGAAGCAATATGAAAAGGAAAGCTATGAAATTGAACTGTTTCCATCTTCTGGAGAACTAAATATAGAACGAGGACAATTGGTCGCAAATAGCGGAAACACCGGCGGCAGTGGTGGCCCTCATCTTCATTTTGAAATTAGGGACAACCAGCAGCGCCCCATGAACCCGCTTATGTTTGGGATCAAAATTAGTGATTCCCGCACGCCACTCGTCCAGGCGCTTTACGCCTATCCTATGGGAGAAGAGGCCCATGTGAATGGTTCGGCAAAAAGACAGAAAATCAGTTTAATTCCACAGGGAGACGGGACTTTTGTTGCGCCCAAGCTGGAGGCCTGCGGGGAAATAGGCTTTGGAATTACCAGCGTAGACCAAATGGACGCCGCTCCCAACCAAAACGGGGTATTCAGGATAGAAGCCTCTGCTAACGGGAGGCAGCTTTTCCAGGCCGATTTTCAGAAATTTTCTTTTGCTGAAAGCCGGCACCTTAACAAGCTCATCGACTATGAATTTTATACACAACACCACAACCGAATTCAGAAACTTTTTGTAGAACCATCTAATCCTCTTAGCATTTACAGCAATGTAGATCATGAGGGCATCTTAAATGTCCAGGACAGCCTCTCCTACAATTATGTGATCAAAGTAACCGATTTCTCCGGAAATCAACGAGTGGTAAACATACCTATCGAAGGAAAGATGCAGGCGAACATCATTCCGAAGGAAGAGAAAACCACAGACTTTTTTGTGGAAGCCGGAAAAGCAGCCAATTTTGAAGGGAATGGAATTGATATTTATATTCCGAAAAATGTTCTTTACGGCGATGCCTATCTCGATATTGTTTTTGAAGACCAAAAGGTAAAAGTACATGAGGATGTCATTCCTCTAAAAAGTGATTTTACTGTAGGTTTTGACGTGAGCAAGTATACTCCCGAGGATCGCAAGCAGCTCTTCATCGCAAGTTTGAATAAATGGGGAAAACCATCATACTCCACTACATACAAAGACGGAGATAGATTTACCACTAGCCCCCGGAATTTCGGAACTTTCACCCTGGCGACAGATGATACTCCGCCACAGGTGGTGCCGGTGAATTTTAGAGACGGGCAATGGATCTCTAACAATTCAGATTTGAAAATAAAAATTTCAGATGACCTCTCAGGGATTAAAAGCTACCGCGCTACGGTTAACGACAAATTTATACTCATGGAGTACGAATACAAGAAAAACCTGCTCACCCATGACTTTTCAGACGCTGTGGTCACCGATACCGAAAATCATCTTAAAGTAGTTGTGGTAGATAACGTGGGAAATACTACGGTTTACGAGGCGACATTCTTCAGAAAATAGACTCTTAAAAATGACATTTTTGGAACCCTTTTCGGCGGAAGCTTAAAAGGGTTTTATTTTTCCATAAATTCTGTTAGAACCTTTACCACATACTCCACTTCTTCCATGGTGTTATAATGCGAAAAAGAGAACCTAAGCGAAGGTTTGTTAAGATCTTCTTCAGAAAGAAATGCGTTAAGCACATGAGATCCCCGGTCACTTCCGCTCTGGCAGGCGCTGCCCTTGGAGCAGGCAATACCCTTAAGATCCAACTGAAACAACAGCATCAATGCTTTTTCGGGAGAAACAGGCAAACACACATTGATCAAAGTATAGGTGCTATTCTCCAAATCATCGCAGGCCCCGTTGAATTTCACCCCCGGAATTTCCTTTTTTAAAAGGTCTATAAAATGCCTTTTTAGAGAAGTAATATATTCGCGCTCCTCATCGAGCTTGTCGTAGGCAAGTTTTAAGGCGGTTTCCAGCCCCACAATGTTATGGACAGATTCTGTCCCGGCCCTGAATCCTCGCTCCTGCTCTCCTCCTAAGATCATAGGCTGGAGGCCGCTGTTCTTCCTAATGAAGGCAAATCCAACCCCTTTCGGGCCATGGAATTTATGCGCACTTACCGCGGCAAAATCTATTGGAATCTGGGAAAGGTCCAGCTCAAAATGCCCTACAGACTGTACTGTATCTGAGTGAAAAAGGGCATTTTTGGCCCTGCATATTTCCCCGGCTTTCTTAATATCTAAAAGATTACCCACTTCATTATTTACATGCATCAGGCTTACCAAAGTCTTTTCTTCGGAAGCAGATAAAAGCTCTTCTAAATTCTGAAAATCGACCCTTCCGCAGTCATCAAGCGCCACATATTCCACTTTCACTCCATACACCTCCTGAAGTTTATCGAGCGTATGCAGCACAGCATGGTGTTCTATCCTGGAGGTGATGACACGTTTCACTCCAAGGTCACGCACGGCAGAATTCAGGACCAGGTTATCGGCCTCTGTCCCGCCAGAAGTGAAGATAACTTCGGAAGCAGAGACGTTCAAAATCCCGGCTATCGTCTTACGCGACTGTTCTATAAGAGTTTTTGCAGAGCGGCCAAAAGAATGTGTGGAAGAAGGATTACCGTAAACTTCTTTCATTACCCCGGCCATTTTTTCAACCACTTCGTCCCTTATTTGGGTGGTAGCGGCGTTATCAAAGTAGACTTTTCTCATTGTTCGCAAAATTAGCAGAATTAAAAATATTTTGAAGAAGACTCTGCTTAAATTCTATAATACTTTAATTTTGCTGAAAACCCGCACGATGAAAAAAATATTTTGCCTGCTCTGTACCGCCATTCTGCTTTCTTCCTGTAACGACGGCGATATCATCGTGACCGATTTTAATTTTGACAACCAGGCGCTCAACTGGTGTGGCGATACTAATAATCAGGTAGTTTTTAATATCAACAATGATTTGGTGAATGAAGCTATCGCCTTCAGGTTTAACCTTGAAACCCCCGAAACCGAATTCTTTTCTACAAAAGTGGGGCAATTGAGCATCGAACTGAACAAAACGAATCAGATTATTTACAGGGTTTTTGACGCCGAAGTTGACGATTCCTATTTCTGCAATGAAATTCCGCCGGTTGCACCCCGGGTGACCGATGAATTCCGAAGTACCTCTGGAGGCGAAGTTTTGATCACCACCAGTTTAAAAACAGCCAACGATCATGATGGCGACGGAGTTCCTTCCGAAGCTGAAGGCATGGCCGAAGAACTCGATACAGATGGCGATGGAATCCCCGACTATCTGGACATTGATGATGATGCAGACAATATCTTAACCCGGGTTGAAATTGCCGTAGAGTCTGAAAATTCCGTCAATACCTATCCAGATTCAGACAATGACGGGATTCCAAATTATATTGATGCAGATGATGATAATGACGGCACCATAACCCGTTACGAAGACTGGAACAAGAACAATAATCCCGCAGATGATGTCAATGACGAGGGTTTACCGCACTATCTCGATCCTACGCTTACAGATTCATTTACGGTAGATACTTTTCGTGAAAATGCGATCTCAAGAAGTTACAGGTATCTTTTTAGCATCCAAAATCTCACGTTGGTGAACCAGGGTGGCGACGGTGAAGAGATAAGGCTGGAAAATTATACTTTAGGTTACTATGATTCGCCAAAGCTGCGGGTTACCATAGAACCTACATCTTCCGAAGAAGCTCAATAGTTCTGGAAAATATAAACCTCGGTAGCGCCCAAACCGTATTTCTGATAATCGGCATCATACCATTTAAGATTATCATAGCGCCCAAAGAGGCTGTCTAATTCGGCTTTCAAAATGCCCTCGCCTACTCCGTGAATAAATACTAATTTTTGAATCCTTTTTTTGATGGCAAAATCCAGCTGTCGTTTGGCTGTGTCCATTTGAATATTGAGCATTTCAAAATTGCTCATGCCGCCCGTTCTGGGTACCAGTTTTCCTATATGCAGGTCCACCTCCATGGGGGGCAGGTTTCGCTCTTTGGGCTTAACCCGAACAGATTTTCGCTTTTTTGAAGCCTCTTTTTCCTTTATCACCTCATAGAGGTCATCGACATCTTCGGGTAGAATATCTGTGATCGCATCCTGAACCTTGACAAGATCTTTTTCATCAAATGTTAGTGAAAAACCTTCGGGAGTCTCAATTTCTACTTCAGCATCATGAATAGAAATTACTTTCCCCTCGAGATCCTCATCAAGTACCGCTACTTTGTCCCCGGGTTTTAACATGCTTAGTGATTTTTATCTTCGGGCTTATCTTCGGGGTCATTTTTGTAATCATCCTTTGTAATAGACCAGTGGTTAGTGGCCCTGTACAAGGCGAACATCAGGATGACAAAGCCAAGGATAAGCAAATAGACATTTTTCTGATCCCCGGCTAATTCAATAATTAGGATTATTGCTCCAACAAGAATTAGAACAGTGTTGACCACCTGAGAGTTATCTTTTTTCATAAATATTTGTATTTCAAACAACTACAAAACAAAAAGTGCAGTATATTTAATCAAATCAATTGAAATTACGGCAAATTTCGGGAAAAATGAGGGGACTTTTGACTTATACGGCTTGTTTATTTGTTATTCATATGTCTTGTGCCCAATTGACGATTAGTCCTTCCCAAAAGAGCAAAGCTAATTACCTGTTTGTTAAAGGAGGTTATTTATATGTGGAAAATAACCTGCACTTGGTTAGAAACAATGACCCTGAATATGAAGCAAGCATTTATCTGCGGGAAGAAGCCCAATTTGTGCAGGGCCCGATGCAGAATAAATCAAATTCGGGTGACGGAATACTTTCTGTCTTCCAGGAAGGAACCAGCAACGCCTATGACTACAATTATTGGTCTTCCCCGGTAAGTTCTGCCCAAAACGGCCTTTTTGGAATCTCTATGCTCTATAGCCCTCAAACCTTAACGAGAAGTCAGGCTGCGCAAAACTCAAGTGCCCTTAATGGTACGGCAGTCCCATTAAACATTTCGAGCCGCTGGATATACACCTACCCCGGCAACGGTTATTTTAACTGGAACTATATTGGAGCCGCCACGGCTATACCACCGGGAAACGGCTTCAGCATGAAGGGTACAGATGGGCTGGATCCAAATGTTGTGGAAGGCAGAGCCAATAACCCCGGAGGAGCACAGCGATATGATTTTAGGGGAAGACCTAATTCGGGAGAAATTAATGTTCTTGTAGCTGTAGATGAACATGTACTGGTGGGAAATCCATACCCTTCGGCGCTCGATTTGAGTCTGTTTTTACTGGAGAATTCAGGATCAGGTGAGTTGAAACCCTCCTGCTACGGAAGTATTCAGCGCAACAACGTGATCACCGGCATCGCCTATTTCTGGGATTCTAAAGAAAACGGCAGTTCTCATTATCTGGAAGACTACGAGGGCGGCTACGGCGCTTTTAGTCCGGTAGACCCATGCACCACGGGCGTATATGAAAAACCTCTTTTCAAAACCTATGGTCGTGTCGACAAATCTTCGGGTATGAGCGGCAACAATATTGAGCGCCGCTTTACCCCCATTGCCCAGGGTTTCATGGTGCAGGGCGCCGATGGCGGAATGATCACTTTCAACAATGGACAGCGCGGTTTTGAAAAGGAAGGAAGGCACTCACAGTTCAAAAAAGCGGAAAGAAAAGACGCTGAAAATTCTTTTAAAAAAGATCCTGAGGTCATTCCTAAACTTCGGTTAAAGGTCAACATCAACGACACCTATACAAGGAGCCTTACTCTTGCCTTCTGGCCCCAAGCTACGGTTGAAACAGACCCCGGCATGGATGCAGCCGGTTACGCCCAGGCAGCTTCAGATGTTGGCTGGCTTCAAAATGGAGAAAATTTCACTATCGACGTGAGACCTTTTGATATTACAGATGAGATTCCACTTTTTCTAAAAGTAGATCAACAGGAATCAAAGTTTGTCTTTTATGTCGAAGACATTGAAAATATTGAAATCGGGAAAATTTTTATTCTGGATACGCAAACGAGAAACTTTAATTCTATTAAAGAAGCGCCTTTTGAGATAGATTTACCTCCCGGAAACTATAATGGTAGATTCCGGCTGATTTTCGCTGAAAAACTAAACGAAACTGTAACACCCGGAGAATTGACTTTTTTAAAAGAGGATCAGAAATTTTCTGTTTTTCAGAATAATTACATGAAGGAATTAGAAATCATCAGTGATTCCTATGCACCTGTAAATACGGTGGGAATTTTTGATCTAGAAGGGAAAAAGCTTTTTTTCAGAAGTAACTTTTCTAACAAAAGATCTGTAAGTATTTCAACGGCTAACTGGGCTAACGGTATCTATATCGTAAAAATCACCGACACCGAAAAACAACTAAGCACCGTGAAAATCGCGATTTTTAACAGCAATTAGGATGGAAGATTTTATGCTGCCCTGCCTCAACAAAATGGCATTCGGGATGGAGTGTCCCGGCTGTGGGGCTCAACGGGCATTTGTTATGGTATTTCAGGGCAAATTTGTTGAGGCCTTTCATCTTTACCCGGCCATTTACCCCATCCTGGCCTTGCTGTTTTTCCTGCTGGTTAATCTTTTTATAAAGTTCAAATATGAATGGCAAATAAAAGTGGGGCTTATCATTCTTAACGCCACCATCATAATAGCTGTATACCTCTATAAAATTAGTTTCATTTTCTAACCAAAACCAAAATTATGGAAAAACCAAGTTTACCCAATTCCACCATCATTATTGTCTTTGGAATTCTCTCCATACTCACCTGTTGCTGCTGGGGAGTACTCGGGCTCATCTTCGGCATTCTGGCCCTGGTGATGGCTAAAAAGGCAAAAGAAATTTATCTTGCCGAACCCGGCGTGTACAAGGGTTATAACAATGTCAAAATTGGGAGAATCCTGGGAATCATCGGGATTATCCTCTCTGTGATCTACCTGATCATTATCATTGTCGCAATCGCCACGTACGGCTGGGATGGCATCCAGGAGATGTCACGCGAATGGATGGAAACGGGAAATATGAGAATTGACTAGAACTAAAAAGCCCCCAAAAGAATTTTTTGGGGGCTCTTTTTTATATAGGTTCCAAAAATGCTATTTTTCGAACTCTTTCAGCGTTCTGGTAATGATATCAACACAATCTCTAAGTTGTTCTTCATTCATCACAAGAGGGGGTGCAAAACGAATAATATTACCGTGAGTTGGTTTTGCAAGAAGACCATTTTCTTTGAGTTTCACACAAATATTCCAGGCAGTAGAGCTTTCTTCGGAATCATTGATCAAGATCGCATTCAAAAGACCTTTTCCACGCACAAGATTTACAATATTGGAGTTGCGAATATAGTCGTCCAATAATCTACGGAAGAGATTACCAAGTTTTTCGGCATTTTCGGCTAATTTTTCATCCTTGATTACGTCAAGAGCAGCCATAGCCACAGCAC
>JBAVJE010000254.1:0-2959 GCA_049687615.1 Salinimicrobium sp.
TGCAAACCGCATCGCCCTGTACTACCTGTAGCGGAAGTGGACAAACTATTGATCAAAAACCTGCCGATGCAGATGCGCATGGGCTGGTAATGAAGGAGGAGACTGTTTCTATTAAAATACCCGCCGGGGTCGTGGAAGGAATGCAGCTCAAAGTTGCAGGAAAAGGTAATGATGCCCCCGGGAATGGCGTTCCCGGTGATCTACTGGTAGCCATTGAAGAAAAGGAACATGAAGCACTGCAACGCGAGGGTGATAATCTTCATTATGATCTCTATATTAGTTTTTCTGAAGCCACTTTAGGAGCTTCCAGAGAAATAGAGACCGTCTCAGGAAAGGTGAGGATCAAGATCGACGAAGGCGTACAATCTGGAAAAATTCTGCGCCTGCGAGGAAAAGGTATTCCAAATATCAATGGTTATGGCAAGGGGGATTTGCTGGTACACGTAAATGTGTGGACTCCAAAGAATTTAAATCGTGAGCAACGTGATTTCTTTGAAAAAATGGCCACAGACGAAAACTTCCAGCCGAAGCCGGAGAAAAATGATAAATCATTCTTTGAAAAAGTTAAAGATATGTTCAGTTAATGTGAGAATGTTAATTTTTTTTACATATATTTGAGCATCACTAATCTTAGTTAGTGATAATTTTTCTTTTTCATAGCAATTTTTTTCCCATCCTTAAGTGATTAAGGGTGGGTTTTGTTTTTAGGAGTACTCTAATCTCTGCAACTTCAGAATTATTAAAATCTTCTTAAAATCAAAAGCTTTAACAGCAATTAGATATATTTACATCAAAGCTTTTTTATGGATAACCTGTTGATTGCCGAAAACATTACTAAAAAATTTGGTGATTTTACAGCCCTGAACGACGTTTCCCTTGAAATTCCCCGGGGAAGTATTTTTGGGCTCCTTGGTCCCAACGGGGCAGGAAAAACCTCTTTTATACGCATCATCAACCAGATTACTTTGCCTACCCACGGGCAAATCATCCTCGACGGGCATCCATTGCGACCTTCAGATATTCAAAATATTGGGTACTTGCCTGAGGAAAGAGGACTTTATAAATCCATGAAAGTAGGAGAACAGGTACTTTACCTGGCACAGTTAAAAGGACTGTCCAAAACAGAAGCCAGGGAACGGATTGGCTACTGGTTCAAAAAACTCAATATTACAGACTGGTGGGATAAAAAGATTCAGGAACTTTCTAAGGGGATGGCTCAAAAAGTTCAATTCGTGGTTACGGTATTACACCAGCCCAAATTGCTTATTTTTGACGAACCCTTTAGTGGATTTGATCCTGTAAATGCAAATCTTATTAAAGATGAGATCCTGCAGTTGAGAAATGATGGCGCAACCATACTTTTTTCGACCCACCGCATGGAAAGCGTTGAAGAATTGTGTGATTATATGGCCCTTATACATAAAGGGAATAAGCTCCTGGACGGGCGGGTGAATGAGATCAAACGAAAATACAAGTCTAATACTTTTGAAGTAGGCCTTGAAGCTCCCGATTTAATAGCCCTTAGAAAAGAGTTGGAGGAGAATTTTCGTATTTCTGAAACAGATTTTAAGAGCATCAATAATGATCTTAAACTTAAGATTCAAATCGAAGAATCGGCTTCACCTAATGATCTGTTGGTTTACCTCACCTCAAAAGCCAGGGTAAATCATTTTGTGGAAGTGATACCATCCGTAAACGACATTTTTATTAAAACAGTTACCACCAATGCGTAACCTCAAGCTCATCATCAAGAGAGAATACCTGGCAAGGGTCAAGAATAAAACCTTTGTGGTAATGACCTTTTTGAGCCCGGTGATCATAGTTGGTATGATCACCTTAATCGCTTATCTGGTTAATTTAAATAATGAAGAAAAAAGGACTGTTGGCATTTATGATGAGAGCGAACTTTTTTCTGACGACCTTTCAAATTCAGATGAAGTGAGGTTTATAGATCTTTCTGAAACAGATCTCCAGGCAGCCAAAACCATCGTTAAGGAAAATGGTTATTATGGTCTGCTTCATATTCCGCAGATAAGGAATAATGAAACGCCTGATGTACAGTTCTTTGCTAAAGAAGCGCCCACATTTGGATTTTTGACAGAGATTGAGAAAACCATTAATGAGAAGTTGACCAACAGGAGACTGCGCGCACAGGGAATAGATCTTGATGTCATTGAGGCTTCAACCACCCGAATTGATATAGAGATTCAGAATTTCTCGGGGGAACAGACTTCCAAATTGTCGAGCTATGTGAAAATGTTCTTTGGCGGAGCAGCCGGTTACCTGTTGATGATGTTTATTATCATCTACGGAAATATGGTCATGCGAAGTGTGATAGAAGAAAAAACAAACCGTATCATTGAAATTATAATTTCTTCTGTAAAACCAATTCACCTGATGCTTGGGAAAATTCTGGGAACTTCTTTCGCCGGAATTACACAGTTCTTTATTTGGGTTATTCTGGGAGGAGTATTACTTACCATATTATCTGCCATTGCCGGGGTCGATATAGCAGCAGCACATGGGCCTCAACAGGAGGCAATGAATCAGCTTTCAGATAATGATCTTCAACAGCTGTTACTGGATATCGCGCGACTTCCCATGTTGACTTTGTTAATTTGTTTTTTAGTATATTTCATTGGAGGCTATTTTTTATATAGCTCTATCTATGCAGCAATCGGTGCTGCAGTAGATAATGAAACCGATACACAGCAGTTTATGTTGCCGGTGATCCTTCCACTGATGTTAGGGATCTACGTTGGATTTTTTGCCGTTATTGAGAATCCACATGGAACGGTATCAACTGTGTTTTCAATGATCCCGTTAACTTCCCCAATCGTAATGTTAATGAGGATTCCCTTTGGAGTACCATGGTGGGAGCTCGCGATTTCTATAGGAATTCTTATACTTTCTATAGCGGGTGTTGTTTGGTTGGCAGCTAAGATATACAGGGTAGGAA
>JBAVJE010000255.1:0-8229 GCA_049687615.1 Salinimicrobium sp.
CTTTTATCTATACCGATCTAAAGCAAACATTTTAAAATGAATTTCGTGGATTCGTGGCTCTTTTAAAGAATCCTCTAAAATGCCATTATTGAACCTCAAGATTTTTTTGCCAATGATTCCTAAGAATTAAAAGCATCAACGCATCCGTGGCCTCAATAAATTTTGAATTTTAAATCTTGAATCTTTACATCAGGAAGCTCATCATAATCCCTGCAGCCACCGCAGAACCTATTACCCCGCTTACATTAGGAGCCATAGCATGCATTAGCAGGTGATTAGAAGGATCGCTCTTGATGCCTTCCATTTGGACCACCCGTGCACTGTCTGGTACCGCAGAAACCCCTGCAGCCCCAATCAATGGGTTGATCTTACTGTCCTTGCTCAGGAACAGGTTCATCACTTTAGCGAATATCAAACCACCAGCAGTTGCTATAACAAAAGAGGCAGCTCCCAGGAGAAAGATTTTTATCGAGCCGGAAGTAAGAAATACATCAGCTTGAGTAGAAGCACCAACCGTAATTCCCAAAAGAATCGTCACGATATCTATCATTTTTGTACGGGCTGTTTCTGCAAGCCTCTCGGTCACGCCGCTTTCCTTTAAAAGGTTTCCGAAAAAGAGCATCCCCAGCAAAGGCATGGAGGTAGGCGATATAAAGGTGGTCAACAAGAACCCGATAATTGGAAAAAGAATCTTTTCAAGTTTAGAAACGGCACGTGGCGGTTTCATTCTGATAAGGCGCTCTTTTTTAGTGATGAACAACCTCATGATAGGAGGCTGGATCACAGGCACCAGGGCCATATAAGAATAGGCCGCGATAGCGATACTACCAATTAATGCCGGGGCCAGTTTGGCCGAAGCAAAAATAGCCGTCGGCCCGTCGGCCCCTCCAATAATGGAAATCGCTCCAGCTTCATGGATTTCAAATCCAAGAGCTACGGCACCAATAAAAGTTCCAAATATACCAACCTGTGCCGCCGCGCCCAGTAACATCAACCGCGGATTGGAAATCAATGAGGAAAAATCGGTCATTGCTCCAATACCAAGAAATATCAAAGGTGGATATATCCCTTTGGTGACCCCAAAATATAGGTAGTTGAGCACAGAACCTTCTTCATAGATCCCCACGCCCAAGCCCTGCTGAAAAGGTATATTTCCTAACATAATTCCCATCCCGATAGGGATAAGTAGCAAAGGTTCATAATGATACTTGATGGCAAGAAATATAAAAAACAGCCCTACGGCTATCATTACCAAATTTTGCAGTTGTACATTGGCAAAACCGGTGTAGTCCCAAAATTGTTGCAGCCCACGTACAAGCCCACTGCTGTTTTCAGACACCTCAGGAAATAGGTCCTGCGCCATCAATTTTCCTCCGGTAAAAACCGGAATCAGGTAGAGTATGATCAGAATTCCGAATACGGTTAAAAACTTTTTCACGATATATTGATTTGAGAGATCTGAAAAATTATCCTATAGTGAGTAGGATATCGTTCTGCAATACTGCATCCCCTGGTTTTACTTTGATTTCTTTGATCACTCCGTCTTCATCGGCCAAAACGTGATTTTCCATTTTCATCGCCTCAAGTATTAAGAGCTCATCTCCTTTTTTCACAGTATCGCCTTGCTGGACTTTCAATTGAATGATGCTTCCGGGAAGTGGTGCAAAAACTGGAAATCCACCCGAAGATTCCTTCTTTTTAATCTCTCCTTCTCCGGGGGGATTCACTACTCTTTCCCGAACGAGTTTAGGCGTTTTGGCACGCCTTTTCATTTCATGCTTCACCTCCACCACATATTCGGTTCCGTTTACCTCCACAGTTGCGATCTCATCTTCAAGATCCTTGAGGTTAACAGAATAAGAATTACCGTTTATTGTAAAATCAAACTTTTTCATATCAGTTATTTTTTCCGGGATAATTATTGACCCCATAGATCTTTGAACTCCAAGGCGAATACGTTCTGGAAACCCTTTTGATGGTAAGCACACCGCTTTCTTCATCATGTTGTTCCTTGAAATATAAGATTAGTGCCATGCCGATGGCAGCACTAACCTCTCCGGAAAGGTATTTTTCCTCCTTTTTTGCCCCGGTTTTTTCTTTTGTATAAGCCTTTACTTTTTTGATTTTTTGAGATCCCAGTCCCAATACCTTCGGAAGACTCTGAAAACAAATTACCAGTAGCACCAGCGCAAAAAATACCACGCCGTAACCTACTACGGTGATAATCCATATTTCTGACCAGTCAATCATCATGGAATAGTTCATTTTTTTCTTTTAAAGAGGAATGTTAGAATGCTTTTTTGGAGGATTCGACAGCTTCTTGGTCTGCAGGGTTTGAAGACCCCTAATAATCCTGAAGCGGGTGTTTCTTGGCTCTATTACATCATCGATGTATCCAAAGGCAGCAGCCTGATAAGGATTGGCAAATTTCTCTTTGTATTCCTCCTCTTTTTGTTTCTTGTATTGCTCCCTTTCTTCAGGATTTTCGATAGCGTTCATCGCTCGCCCCTCAAGAACTTCAATGGCTCCGGCAGCTCCCATAACTGCAATCTCTGCAGAAGGCCAGGCATAATTGAGGTCACCCCGAAGCTGTTTACAGCTCATCACATCATGCGCCCCTCCATAGGATTTTCTAAGCGTGATCGTGATTTTAGGAACTGTAGCCTCTCCATAAGCGAACATCAATTTTGCACCGTGAATAATAATACCCGAATACTCCTGTCCACTCCCCGGAAGAAATCCCGGTACATCAACAAAAGTGAGGACAGGAATGTTGAAAGCATCACAAAACCTAACGAATCTGGCAGCTTTTCGGGAAGCATCACAATCGAGCACACCCGCGAGGAAATTGGGCTGGTTGGCCACAATTCCAACAGATTCCCCATTCATTCTTCCAAAGCCCACAATCATGTTTTTCGCGTAATTCCTGTGCACCTCAAGAAATTCGCTGTCATCAAGCACGCTAAAAAGCACCTCCTGCATATCATAAGGCTGGTTGGGATTTTCTGGAATGATCTCGTTGAGAAATTCATCCATGCGATCTATAGGATCATTGGTGCTAAATAATGGTGCCTCTTCCAGGTTGTTCTGCGGAAGGTAGGAAAGCAGCTTTCTAATAAGCAACAAACCGTTTTCCTCATTTGAAACCATGAAATGCGAAACTCCAGATTTTGTCGCATGAATTTTGGCTCCCCCAAGATTACTAACGCTTATTTCTTCCCCGGTCACCGTTTTTACAACTTTTGGACCGGTAACAAACATGTATGAGTTCTCCTCGGTCATCATAACAAAATCTGTAAGCGCCGGCGAATAAACAGCACCTCCGGCACAGGGACCAAAAATCGCCGATATTTGAGGGATCACTCCGGAAGCCAGAATATTGCGTTCAAAAATCTCGGCATAACCTGCCAAAGAGGTCACTCCTTCCTGAATACGGGCTCCCCCGCTATCATTAATCCCAATAACAGGCGCCCCGGCTTTCATGGCCATATCCATGATCTTACAAATCTTTTGTGCAAAGGTTTCAGAGAGCGAGCCTCCAAAAACTGTAAAATCCTGGGAAAAAACGTAGACCACGCGGCCATCTATAGTGCCGTGACCGGTCACCACACCATCGCCCAGAACCTTATTCTTTTCCATTCCGAAGTTGGTGGAGCGGTGAGTGACAAACATGTCAAATTCTTCAAAGCTGCCCTCATCTAAAAGAATGTCTATTCTTTCTCTGGCGGTTAATTTTCCTTTCTCGTGCTGAGTGTCGATCCTTTTTTGACCTCCACCCAGTCTCGCGGTTTCCCGCATTTTGATTAATTCATTGACCTTGTCCTGACCTGCCATCGTACTTGTGTTTTTATTATTGTTTTGAGCAAAGCTCAGTGAGCACTCCAAATGTTGATTTTGGATGAAGAAAACCTATTTCAAGATCTTCTGCGCCACATCTGGGGCTTTTATCTATAAGTCTTACATCTTTTTGAGCCAGCTCGTCTAAGCTCTCCTGAAGGCCATCTACAGCAAAAGCTAAATGATGTAGACCTTCCCCGCGTTTTTCAATAAATTTTCCTATTGGTCCATCATCCGAAGTAGATTCCAACAGTTCGAGTTTTGTCTGCCCTACCTTAAAAAAAGCGGTTTTCACTTTTTGTTCCTGAACTTCTTCTACTCTGTAACAGTTTAGTCCAAGTTTTTCCTCATAGAAGTTTATCGCTTCTTCAAGATTAGAGACTGCAATTCCAATGTGTTCTATATGTGTGGCTTTCATTTTGCCTTTTTTGAATAGACAGGTAAACATAATGTTTACCTGTCTCATTTTAAAATTACATTTTAGATAAGCCAACCGGCATTTTATGATGCTCATCGATTAGCGGTCCTCCTTCAACAATAAATTCGGAAGCTTGTGTCGCATACTTCTCAAAATTAAGATGGAAGGAGTGTGCCAGCTGAATTGATTTTTGAATGTACGCTGATTTTTGAAGCCATGTGTTCAACGGGTTCATAATTTCTGAAGGTACACCCGTACAATATTTCGGCATGTTTAACCCAAAGATTGGATGCATCTCATAATCTACTTTTTGCAGCTCTCCCTTGAGGATCTCAGAGATCATTGCTCTGGTATATTTCAGCTTAATCCTGGATCCCACACCATAAGGGCCACCGCTCCATCCGGTATTGATCAACCATACATTAACCCCCGATTTTTCCATTTTTCGGCTAAGCATTTCCGCGTAAACTGTAGGATGCAGCGGCATGAAAGGCTCTCCAAAGCAGGCAGAAAAAGAAGGAACAGGTTCATTGATTCCTGCCTCTGTACCAGCCACTTTAGCTGTATAACCCGAGATAAAATGGTAAGCAGCCTGTCCCGGAGTGAGTTTAGATACCGGAGGCAATACTCCAAAAGCATCACAGGTAAGGAAGAAAATATTCTTGGGATTCTTGGCGTAAGACTTCTCCTGAATATTGTCGATATGATAGATAGGATAACTTACGCGGGTATTTTGTGTAATACTGTCATTAAAGAAGTCCACCTCTTTATGGTCGTCCAAAACCACGTTTTCGAGCATTGCTCCGGGTTTTATCGCCCTGTAAATGTCGGGTTCCTGCTCTTCGGTTAAACCTATGACCTTGGCATAGCATCCACCTTCAAAGTTGAAAACCACATCTTCCTCGGTCCAACCATGCTCATCATCCCCAATTAATTTGCGGTCCGGGTCTGCAGAAAGAGTGGTTTTTCCTGTGCCCGACAGTCCGAAGAAAATAGCAGTATCACCGTCTTCCCCTACGTTAGCAGAGCAGTGCATTGGCAGCACGTTTTTCTCTACTAGCAGGCTTAGGTTAAGGGCCGAGAAAATTCCTTTTTTGATCTCCCCTGTGTAAGCAGAACCTCCTACTAAAGCTATTTTTTTACTAAAATTCAGGATGCTGAAATTGCCCTGGCGCAGCCCAAATTTATCAGGCTCAGTTTCTTCATAACCGGGAGCGCAAAGCACCAGCCACTCTTCCTCGAAACCGTTCAATTCTTCCTCTTTAAGCCTAAGGAACATATTCTTTACAAAGAAATTAGACCATGGATATTCTGTAATAGTTCGCACGTTCATTCGGTAATCTTGATGTGCACAAACATATCCATCATGAACGTAAACTTCTTTTTCGCTCAGGTAATTAGACACCCTGTCGTAAAGGCGATCAAAATTTTCGGGAGAAAGCGGTTTATTGATCTTTCCCCACCATACTTTTTCACGAGTGTAATCGTCCTGCACAATAAAACGGTCTTGAGGAGATCTTCCGGTAAATTTCCCGGTATTGACAGCTAAAGTTCCGTTAGCTGTCTCCACTCCCATTTCCTGTTCTACTGTGATTTTTTGCAATTCTTCACCAGAAAGGTTCCAGTGGACTTTGCTGTTCCGAAGTCCATATTTTTCAAGGTCTTCAGTGGCGGAAGTTTCTAAAATTCGTGTCATAATTTATAGTTGTTAATAGGTTGTGTTGATAAGGGCCAGAACGCCGGGGCGCCAGGCAAAAGAGTTTTATTTAGACATTTTTGGATACCTAATCCAGGACGAGCAGAGGTACGTCGGTATGAAGGGTTAAAAATCTAGTGAGACGGCCCGGAGATGCGACACCATTTTTTAAGTGGCGGTTCGGCATTATGGCCAGCATATCTATATCATGTTTTTGGATGTATTCAAGAATGCCTTTTTCTATGTCTTCATTTTCAGCAAAAGAGTGATGCGAATAAAACATTTCCAGGAAGTATTGCAGCGTATTTTCGTTGCTCTCATCATTTTCTGAATATCCCGAAGCCACAAGTGAATTTTGGACGGTAAGCACATGAACCTGTGCCTTGAATTTTCTTGACACATCCAACAGCACATAGAGTGGAGAACGGTCTGCTATTCTTTCCTGCCCTACCGAAAGAATAATACTGTTCAACCTGAATTTCTTATATTTTTCCGGAATTACCAGCACAGGCAGGTCGGCTTCATCTACAAACTTTGAAGTGCAGGTTACAAGCCCTTCCTCATCCATTTCTGCCCCCCTTGTTCCCATAATAATGAGATCAATTTGTAGTTGCTCCTGAATATCGATAATTGTAGAGCACATTTCCCCCGATCTTATGAGTGTATGCAGTTGCGGGTTGAGGGGTTTTTTATACTTTTTTATAATCTTATCAAATTTTTCCCTGATCTGGTTTTCTATCAGGCTTCCATCTTTAATGTGAAGAAGGTGTAAATTGATGGATGGATCGCGGTCTGCAAATTTTACAGCATAATCTAAAGCATTTAAAGATACTTTAGAAAAATCGAGTGGAACAAGGATATTTTTCATGATTTGAAGATATAAGAGTGTAAAAAACAGAATTTCCTATTTTCATACACTAAAGATAACCCTCAAAACAGCCGACAATCATGACAAATGTCAATTGCCAAACTAAAGTAATTAACATTTTACCCACGAAAACGATTGAAGTTTTTCGAATACATATTTTTACTGAAAAATCCTACATAAATAAAGCTATTTAACTGAAGATGAAGAGATGTATCGGCAGAAGTTCGAAAAATCGAAAAATAGAACCGAAAAAATATTGGAAAATTTTTAAGAAATATAATTTCTAAAATACTTCAGGTTCAAAAATGTCATTTTTGCCACTCTTTTAACTGAAGCTGTTCCCCGTCAAACTCGGCATACGTGTAGAAATTGATCCAATCACCGGTGTTGACATATTTAGAATCTTTGTTTAGTTGAAATTCGATGGGCAGATGTCTGTGCCCAAAAAGAAAGTAGTCGTAGTGCTTTGACTCCAATTTTTTTCGGCAATATTGAATAAGCCACTCCTTCTCTTCCCCTAAATATTCAACATCTTCCTCTCCCGAAATCGCTTTGTTCTTCACAGAAAAATATTGCGCCAGTGGAACTCCCAGGTCCGGATGAAGCCATCGGTACAGCCATTTTGCAAAAGGATTGGTGAACACCTTTTTCATCCTTTTAAATCCTTTGTCTCCCGGGCCCAGGCCGTCACCGTGTCCTATTAAAAAGGTTTTGTTGTTAAAGCTGAACTCTTTTGGCCGGTGGAAAACAGGAATATTCAGTTCCTTTTCAAAATAATCATCCATCCACAGATCGTGATTGCCCACGAAAAAATAAATAGGAATACCACTATCCCTAATTTGGGCCAGTTTACCCATAACCCTCACGAAACCCTTCGGCACAACGTGTTTGTATTCAAACCAGAAATCAAAAAGATCACCGAGCAAAAAGATGACAGCTGCGTCCTGACTCACGTGGTCAAGCCATTTTACAAATTTCTCTTCGCGCGGCCGACTTTCTTCTGCAGTTGGCGCTCCAAGATGATTATCACTCGAAAAATAGATCTTCTTTCCTTCCGGAATTTGCATGGCACTGGTTTAAAGGGTAAAGATATAGCTAAAAATTCAAGTTAAAAACCTTTTAAAAAAGAGGTGTGCAAGCCTGTATTTTTGACTTTTTAGCAAATAACCCTATCTTTAAAAGAAACTGTTTATGGAACAGCTCATAAAGGGAATACATCACGTTACAGCCCTGGCAGGAGACCCGCAAAGAAATCTCGATTTCTATACGGGTATCCTGGGATTACGGCTGGTCAAAAAGACCGTTAATTTTGACGCACCAGATGTGTACCATTTTTATTATGGAGATGAAACCGGCCAACCCGGCTCCATCCTCACCTTCTTTCCATACGAGGGTATTCAACGCGGCAGG
>JBAVJE010000256.1:0-2061 GCA_049687615.1 Salinimicrobium sp.
CTTCATTCCATTCGCTGATATCGCCAAACTTTCTGAGATCGGCCGGGTCATAATATGTTTTGGACATAGGCTTGTTTTTTATGAACATCTAATATAAGGCTTTCTAAAATCCCTTCCGCTTTTTAAGTATCAAACACCAAGGAAGTTGAGGTGAATCGTTTGATCGCAAAATGCTTATATCCGATTATTTATAATGCCAAAGATGTCTGTTCGGTCTTCGATTATCTTGGTGAAGCTTTTATGTAATATTGGTGGTAAAGCTTGTTCCGGGAAGCTTTAAAGATTGAATACTTCCCCGTATACCGGTGCCTTTAGGTGGCATAAACTAGTAGCGCACTTCGAAATAGGAGTTCCTTTCTTCCTGCCCGGTGGAGGTTCTAATTTAATTCTTATTTTTAATAATGTTAACCCGGCAAAACGCACACATGAAAGGCTTTAAAAGAATATTCTATTATTTCGTCATAATTGTAAGTACAATAGTTATACTGGCGAGCCTGCTTTCACTTTTTTACGATCTCCCTTACTGGTATTCCAAAATTCTTGATTTTCCAAGGTTACAGTACTTAATATTGGGAGTAGTTTGTGTGCTGCTGTTTTTGGGGCTGAATAAAAGATGGAAACTGCCATCTTATCTGCTTGTGCTGGGACTGCTGGCAGCGATCTATATTCATTCCGTAAGGATCTTTCCTTACTGGTTTGGCGACAAGGCCGTGCCCGATGCACCTGCAGCCTATAATGAAAAAGATGGCTTTAGTGTTATGCTCGCCAATGTTTTGATCAAAAATAAGGAATACGACCGGTTTCTTGAGCTGGTGGTAGAGCAGGATCCAGACATGCTTTTGGCTATGGAAGTAGATCAAAAGTGGGTGGAGCAGCTGCAGGTGCTAAACAATGATTATCCGCATGTGATCTCCCGCCCCAATGATGAAGCCTACGGAATGATCCTCTACTCAAAACTGCCTTTGCGCAAGCAAGAGGTGAAGTATTTAAAACATAAATTTGTGCCCTCTTTTCATGCTGATGTAGAACTTCCTTCGGGAAAAAGCTTCAGGTTGCATGCTGTTCATCCCGTGGCTCCCGTTCCCAGTGACAAATATCCCGATAACAAAGGCGAACAGGAAGTGGAATTGCTTAAAGTGGGAGAAATGGTCGCTGATGATCAATTACCTTCTATAGTGGCAGGAGATTTTAACGATGTTTCCTGGTCGCATACCGCGAGGTTGTTTGGGCACGACGGGCAATTGAAAAATGTGAGGATTGGCCGCGGCTTATATAATAGTTTTGATGCAACTTCTATGGTGATGCGCTGGCCGCTGGACCATTATTTCGTTACCGAAGAATTCGAAGTGGTGGAACTGGAAAGGCTTCAGGAGTTCGGATCTGATCATTTTCCTGTTTACGCCAGGTTTGTGCTGAAGTAGAATCTTTCCGAAGTGCTCCTTAAAATTATTATAACAGCAGGGTTAAAAATGTTAAAAATCCCGACTGTTCGATCAGCTACAAATAATTTTAGGCAACAATCTAAAAAAACATTCGATATGGACAGTGCAGTAGGAGTGCTCATCAAGGGATACACCAATTTTCAGGACCAGTTTGAAGAAAAAGATACCAACATTCTTGAAAAGCACCTCCTGCTGAAGAAGACCATTGTTATAAAAGGCGAGGAAGCTGCGGCTGTCTTTTATGATCTTGATAAGTTCAAGAGACATGGCGCCACTCCAAAGCGCTTTCAAAAAACGCTTTTTGGAGAAGGTGGAGTCCAGGGCCTCGATGGCGAAGCGCATCTCAAAAGAAAAGCGCTTTTCATGCAATGCATGAGCAAAGAATCTGTTCATTCCATGAATGAAAAATTCGTGGAAATCCTGGAAGAGTACAGCAAAAAATGGGAAGACCAGGAAGAGGTAGTGCTTTTTAAAGAGATGGAAGAGATCCTGCTGCGGGCAGCCTGTTCCTGGGTGGGAGTTAAACTTGCTCCCGGCGAGGTCAAGAACAGGACGGCTTTAATGAGTATGATGATCGATGCTTCAGGCGGAGTGGGGTTGCGGCATTACAAAGGAAGGT
>JBAVJE010000257.1:0-6061 GCA_049687615.1 Salinimicrobium sp.
GCACTGCAAAAGCAATTTGAAGCCGCCTATGGGAAGACTGCGCCATGGAAGAAACAACGCCTCCTCAACCAGGTAATTAGTGAAAGTAAAGTCTACAAGAAGCTCGAAAAAGCCGGCTGGGACCATGAAAAGATCATGGATTCGCTCAACCGGAAGACAGAGATGGAGCTATTCGATTATAACAAGAAGAATATGATTTCGGCCAGTATTGTCGATAGTCTGCAGCATTACCTCAAGTTCCTCAATATGGGAATGATCAACCTCGATCCAGCTACAGGTGCGGTAAAATCCTGGGTGGGCGGCATTAACCACGAATATTTCCAATATGATCACGTTTCACAAAGCCGCAGACAAATTGGATCCACCTTTAAACCCGTGGTATATACAGCGGCAGTTGAGGCAGGAATCGATCCCTGCACCTACTATTCGGTAAGAGAAGTGACTTATAATGAAGGCTGGACCCCGTCAAATTCGGGGCAGGAAGATGAAGACCCTTACCTGCAGTATCCCATGTTGACTGCTCTTAGCCGTTCTGTAAACACCATTGCCGTAAAGGTGCTTTTCGACGTTGGCTTAGAAAACGTGTTGCAGCAGGCTCAAAAAATGGGCTTTCCTCCTAACCTTCCGCCCTATCCTTCTATAGCCCTGGGAACAGCCGAGTTAAGCGCGGCTGAACTCGCCGGCTCTTATGCCAGCTTCTCTAACCGCGGACATGCGGCCAAACCTTATTACATCACCAGGATAGAGGACAAATACGGTAACCTCATCGCTGATTTTGAACCCAAAGTGGCTAAAAAAGCGGCTTTTTCAAACACTACGAACCAGGTGATGATAGAAATGATGAAGGCGACTGTAGATCAAGGAACGGCCCAAAGGCTGCGTTACAAATACGGATTGAAAAACGACATCGCAGGAAAAACAGGTACTACACAGGATAATAAAGATGGCTGGTTTGTAGGAATCACTCCAAATCTGGTTTCCGTGACCTGGGCAGGTGCAGATGACCATCGAATAGGTTTTCCTTCGACTTCTATGGGCCAGGGAGCAAATTCAGCTTTACCGGCCTTTGCCCTCCTATTGCAAAAAATGAATAAAGACCCTTACTTTAATAATATCACCGCAGCCAAATTTGCACCACCCTCCGGAACTGTGCAAATGATGCTAAATTGTGAGCCCGAGAAACGTGATAATTTCTTTGAACGTTTATTCACAAAAGGTGACCGCCCGGGTAAGAGTTCTAAAAATGACAAAAAAGGAGGCTTCTTTTCCAAGGTCAAAGGAATTTTTAAAAAGAAGAAGTAAATAAAAGATCCGGGCACTAACCCAGATCTTTTGTTTAATTAAAATTCCTCCTGATTGATTTTGAGACGCAGCTTACGCATATAATCCTCTTTGAGCCAGTCCCTGTAGTTCTTAGTACTGTTACTAATGCAGTAGGAATATCTGCGTATGCGATAAGCTATGTCTTCTTTCAGCTCCTTTGCGAGCAAGCGCGCGTCGAATACATCTTCGCTGTTCTCCACACACATCCTGGTGTGTTGATCAAGAGAACGTTCCAGGACAGTCTTGGATTTTAGCCCTTTTTGAATAATATCGTCATACTCGGCTTCCACATCAAAGGAAACATTATCGCTTTCAGCGAATTTCTTTCTAAGGTCGGCCGGCATTTCATAGATGAAATTCTGCTCGATCTCTTCATCACTCACCAGGTTCTCAAGGAAATAGTCTGGTGACCTAAATATTTGCTTCCAGTCAACCGGTGCACTCCACAGCCCAAAGCGAGCAGCGTTATTACCAAGGTCAATAACGGTGAACTCTTTTTTCCCCGGAAGGATACGTGAACCCCGCCCTATCATTTGATAATACAAGGTCAAAGATTTGGTGGCCCGGTTAAGAATAATGGATTCCACGGTAGGCTCATCAAAACCGGTTGTGAGAATACTTACAGAAGTAAGGATAGCATCGGGTTTGTGCTTGAACCACTTCAAAATATCCTTTCTGTCCTGCTTACTGGTAGTATTATCCAGGTGCCTCACCTCAAAACCCGCATTTCTAAAGGTTTCATAAACTTCCCGTGAGGTGTTGATCCCATTATTGAAGATAAGGGTCTTTTTGCCCTGGGACTTTTCCATATAAGCATCCAGCAGTTTTTCCTGCATAGAAAAGTTGGAATACAGCTCTTCGGAAGATTTTACGGTATAATCCCCGTTAATACCTACCTTGAGTGTAGACAGTCCCACATCATAACTGTAGGTATTGGCCTTAGCCAGGAAACCTTTTTCAATAAGCGAATTGATGGAGTCTCCCACGATAAGTTCGCGGTAATTATCCTTCATCGGCAGTTTTATGTTAGAGCTTAAAGGGGTTGCGGTTACACCAAGAATAAAGCACTTATTGAAGAACTTAAACAATTTCCTGAAGGAGTTGTAATGAGCCTCATCAATGATCACCATCCCAAGGTTATCCAATTCTACTTTTTCGTCGTTAAGCCGGTTGTTTAGCGTCTCTACCATCGCCACAAAGCACATGTACTCGTTCTGGTCTGGCAGCTCTTTGATCTTTGAATTGATGATCTTATTGCGCACACCAAAGCCCGATAGCATTCTGGAGGTCTGCTTGCACAGCTCGATACGGTGTGTGAGTATAAGTACTTTTTTATTTGTACGCTGAATGTACTCTCTTACGATTTGTGAAAAAATTACTGTTTTCCCTCCGCCTGTAGGCAGCTGGTACAGTAAATTATATCTTTCGGGATGCTGTTCAAGGATCTTAAAGATCTTGTTTATATCATTCTGTTGATAGTCATAGAGTTCTTTGTCAACTGTTTTATTTTCAATTCCGAATGTGTCCTGCGCCATTTGTTTTATTTCAATTGCAATTTTGCAAAAATAGCTGATTTTAGAGGTTTACTCAAATTTTTCCGAAGAAAAAGCGGGAAAGATTATTCATTGTTTTTAACACCTGTTACGGCGAAAAAGACAGTATATTTAGAAAAATTCTCGTTATTCCCCAGGTGTCAAAATATGTTGAGGACTATGAATCAGCAGGAAGAACATTTACAATCAGACATTAATGCACTGAACACCAATCTTCTGCTCAAAAATATTGGGGAAGAAAAGCTTAGGAGGATTTTGGCGCTTTCTGAAAAAGAGTTCTGGAAAAAGAAAACCTGTAGCATCTCAAAAAATAGCATTTCTGCAAGGTTTCATTTTGTGCTTTCCGGAAGAATAAAAATGTACCGCATGGATCCTCATAGCGGTCGGGAACTCACACTTTGCCTGCTCCAAAAAGATGATGTTTTTGACGTGATCCGGCTATTGGATGGCACAGTGCACGAAGTATTTTTTGAAACTCTCGATGAGGTACATCTTATTTCGTTACCCTTACCATACATGTTACAGCTGTTAGATGAAATACCCGAAATTTACCGTAACCTGTTGCCCTATCTTGCTCAACAAATGAAGTATCTGGAAGATTATGCTTTTAATCTCACGCTAATCGATGTCTCCAAAAGGCTGGCAAGGCTTCTTCTTAGTAATGTGAATCCGGAAACAAACAGACTTGAGATCATCAACGATATTTCAAACGAGGAAATAGCCGGTCTTATTGGTAGTACCCGCGCCGTAGTGAACAGGCATCTGCAGGAATTTAAAGCCGAAGGTATTCTTAGTATTGGGAGGAATAAACTTGAGATTGAAAGCCTCCAGCTCCTGCTACACAAGGCTTACCCCGGAATTCCCCTACATTAAATTAACGCAGTTCTGATACCCAGGTAGTATTTCTTTCAAATAAACATTCTTAAATTTATTGTTTAATTAGTCTAAATAAAAACAATTATGAGAAAGTTAATTCTTTGTATGTTTTTGCTCGGTATAATAACTACCGGCCATACGCAGATTCTCCTCAAAGAAGCAAATGTATTTTCTGATGCCGCTTCGTTGAAATTAGACCCTTACTCCAACTCATTGACTATACACATACCCGAAACAAGAGTTGGGGAATTTGGTGAAGATCCGTTAATGTTTTTAAAAAATCATTTTAACGTAAATAATTTTGTCCAGGCCAACAAAGACCTGAACTTCAGCAGCTATCAGGTATGGTTCAAAACTAAAAAAGGTTATATGGTAGCCGAACTGGACAAAGAAGGTAAGCTTCTGTACTCTGTACAGAAGTTCAGAAATATTATCCTGCCACAAGAAACAAGAAAAGGGATAAGGGCTAAATATCCAAATGCCGTTATTGTTCAAAACAAATATGTGGCAACTACAAATGGATGGGATCTAAACAGAAAGTTTTATATGGTTAAGATCAAGGACGGTAATAAAGTGAAAAGGTTACATCTGGAAGCACCACAAAGTAATGCTCTCGCAGGATTATAAAGTGACAATTATTTAAAGATCTGGTTTGAAAACCGGATCTTTTTTTTACTCAAAAAGATCTGATGTCAGATATCTGTCTCCGCGGTCACAAACGATACTAACTACTACTCCACTATCAAGACTTTCACAAATTTTTACGGCTGCCGCAGCCGCTCCTCCACTGCTCATCCCAGCAAAAATGCCTTCTTCCTCAGCTAGCCGTCGGGTCATGATCTTCGCTTCTTCATCACTTACCTCCACTACGCGGTCCACTTTCCTGGGATTAAAAATTTTTGGCAGGTAAGCCTCCGGCCATTTTCTTATCCCGGGGATCCTGGAGCCTTCGGTTGGCTGTACGCCCACGATCTCAATATTCTTATCCTGTTCTTTCAAATAGGTTGAAGTACCCATTATTGTTCCCGTAGTGCCCATTGAAGATACGAAATGAGTGAGCCTCTCGTTAGTATCCTTCCATATTTCGGGACCGGTAGAGTGATAATGCGCCTGCCAGTTATCATCATTACCAAACTGGTTAAGCATAAAATAATCACCAGACTTCATTTGTTCTTCGGCATAATCCCTGGCTTTTTCCATACCACCATCGGCATCTGTGAGAATTACTTTAGCGCCGTAGGCGCGCATGGTTTTCACCCTCTCGGGGGTTGAATTCTCAGGCAGCACTAATTCAATATCGAGCTTTAGAAGTCTTGCTACCATAGCAAGCGCTATTCCTGTATTTCCACTGGTAGCCTCGATCAATTTTGTTTTTTCCGAAATCTCCCCTCTTTCCAGGGCTTGCTTAATCATATGATAAGCAGGACGGTCTTTTACACTCCCACCCGGATTTTGCCCCTCCAACTTGAAGTAAAGCTCAACATCAGGATTTCTCAAAACATGCTGTGCTCTTACGAGCGGTGTATTACCTATAAGGTCTAGTATGGTGTGATTCATTTCTTCCGGTTTTTTATATTGATCTGTGGGTTGTGAGTTACAAAGGAGTCTGCAGGCACAGAACTTGTAAGCCAGACGTTCCCGCCTATGATGGAATTGGCTCCTATAACCGTATCCCCCCCAAGAATGGTGGCATTCGCATAAATGGTAACATTGTCTTCTATGGTAGGATGACGTTTAGTATTCTTTAATTCCCGTTGCACATAAAGCGCCCCGAGGGTAACGCCCTGGTAAATTTTGACATTATCTTTTATCACTGCAGTTTCACCAATCACCACCCCTGTTGCATGGTCTATAAAAAAGTATTCACCTATTTGAGCGCCGGGATTAATATCTGTTCCGGTGAGCTTATGTGCATACTCGGCCATTAGTCTGGGGACAAGAGGAAATCTTAGTTTGTATAATTCGTGGCTTAGCCGGTAAACAGCAATCGCCAAGAAACCGGGATAGGAGAGATAAACCTCTTCCACGGAATTTGCTGCAGGATCATTTGTCGCGATGGCAACCGCGTCCTTATTCAGCTTTTCAAGTATCCCGGGCAGTTTATGACAGTACCCGTGCCAGATCTCTGAACAAGGTTTGCCCGGCTCCCAACACACAAGATCTGCCAGCTCTTGAAAATCAAAAGACAACTTTTCCAAGTTCTCCTTCACAGGAGTATCTTCGTCAAAAAGCGTGTAAAATAGATTTTTTGTGAACTCTTCAGACCGCTCTTTTATCCTGAATTTTAAATTCGGAAGCTTCTTTTGAGT
>JBAVJE010000258.1:0-1537 GCA_049687615.1 Salinimicrobium sp.
CCACAGATCGTATTCCCTGGCAAGCTTTTTATATTCTTCCAGATTAACTGCATGACCAGCAAAGTCGACAGGAATGATTCCCTGGTAAGTTCCTTTAGGGGATGATTCCAAAAGGTCCCGGACTTTATTAATATTAAGCAGGTAAGTCTCTGGATCTATATCTGCAAACACGACTTCTCCTCCACAGTATCGAACACAGTTTGCTGAAGCGGCAAAAGTAATAGGAGTAGTAATTACTTTGTCCCCTGGTTTTACTCCCAAAGCAAGCGTACAAAGATGAAGAGCAGCTGTTCCATTGGCGACCGCCACCGCAAATTCACTGCCTACATATTCGGCAAAAGCCTTTTCAAATTCACCGATTTTTGGTCCCTGAGTAAGGTAGTCGGATTTTAACGTATCGACTACCGCTTGAATGTCTTCTTCTGTTATATTCTGTCTACCGTAAGGAATAGAATTATTTGCCATTTCTTTTTATTTATTGAACTACCTCAAAATTCTCGTCCACATGTTCTTTTATCAATGCCCTTAAAGATTCTACAGTCTCCCATTCATCATTATCTCCCGAATTATATTCAAAACCTGTTTCTACTTTTTTGGCATTAAACTCCTTCACGAAATCTTCTATCTTCCATTTGTGAGTTGCCGGAAGGATAGTGAAGTACTTTCCAAGGTCATAGGTATAATAGGAATCTGAAGAAGTGATCATTTCCTCGTGAATTTTTTCACCTGGTCTTATTCCTACGACAGGTTTTTTACACTCGGGGCCTATAGCTTCAGCTACATCGGTAATCCGGTAGGACGGAATCTTAGGCACAAAGATCTCACCGCCCCACGCGTTTTCTAAAGCATGCATGACCATATCTACACCTCCTTGCAGTGAAATATTGAATCGGGTCATTCCAGGGTCAGTGATAGGTAGTACCCCCTCCTCTTTCTTGTTTAGAAAGAACGGAATCACAGATCCGTTTGATCCCATAACGTTTCCGTATCGCACAACAGAGAATCTTATTGGATTCCAGCCTTTAATATTATTTGCGGCTATAAAAAGCTTGTCTGAAGTGAGCTTTGTCGCACCATACAAATTTATTGGCGCACAGGCCTTATCTGTGGACAACGCAACTACACGTTCCACCCCGGTTTCGAGACAGGCATGTACCACATTTTGAGCTCCAATAACGTTGGTTTTGATACATTCGTCAGGGTTGTACTCTGCAAGGTGTACGTGTTTCATTGCCGCAGCATGAATAACATAATCGACACCCTTAAATGCTCTTACCAATCTCTCCTTATCCCGAACATCTCCTATGAAGTAACGAATTTGCGGATATTTGTCTGCAGGAAACTCCTGGGCCATTTGAAACTGTTTCTGCTCATCTCTTGAGAATATAACAAGCCTCTTGATATCGGGATGCTTCTTTAAAATGTGATTTGTAAGTGCTTTTCCCAGCGAACCGGTACCTCCGGTAATTAGTAAACTCTTATTTGCTAACATATTCATTTTCAAATTTTGATCTTATTATTTTTTCAAGACTCTTTG
>JBAVJE010000259.1:0-2687 GCA_049687615.1 Salinimicrobium sp.
AATCAATTCTTCGGCAAAGCTTTTCCTGGATATTTTTGCAGACTAAGGTTTGGTTTTTCAGTCTTTTTTTTAATTTTATAAAAATTCAAGTCCAAAAAATGGCCAAATCCCAACAATCATATAATAAATCAGAAAAAGAAAAAAAGCGCCTCAAGAAAAAAGAGGAGAAACGCAAGAAGAAGGAAGAAAGAAAGGCGAGTGGAGGTAGTACCTCAGAATTTGCTTATGTAGATGAGTTTGGTAATCTTACCGATACACCACCAGATCCATCAAACAAGATAGAAGTTGATCCCGATGAGATCGTTATTGGTATTCCTAAAAAAGAGGAATCTGATGAAGAAACCGATTTCAGTAAAGAGGGGAAAGTTTCCTTTTTTGACCATTCCAAAGGATTCGGTTTTATTCTCGACAGCCAGACACAGGAAAAATATTTTGTTCACGTAACTGGTCTCATTGATGAAATCTCAGAAAATGACAAGGTTACTTTTGAACTGGAACGCGGGCAGAAAGGTATGAACGCGGTACGTGTGAAAAAGATTTAATCTTAGAAAGATTTTTATAAGAAAGGCGGTAGTTCTCTACCGCCTTTCTGTTTTTGAAGACTTGCAGCTTTTAACCCGCAGAAAATTCCGGGTTAAAACCAGGCGCATCCTCTTAAGATTTCAACCATTCTTGTCTTAGCTCCTCCTGTTCTTTGGTGGCATCGGAAATTTCAACAAGCTTCATTCCCTCCGCAACAGGTTTAACTATCTTTGATTCCAGGAGCATTTCCTTTCCTTTTCTAATGACGGTCATCTTGATGTCATCTCCTGTTTTCCAGTTTTGGGAAGCAATGATGAGATCATAAATATTGTTGGCGTTATAAGTTTGTCCGTTAATGTTTTTGATCTTATCATTTGCCTGCAGGCCAACTTCCTCAAGAAAGGAATTGAGTTCCACATCACTTCGTACGATCAAATTACCTAAGGCATCCAGCATAATATAAGGTGAAGTAGGATCCTTAATGAAGTAGCCTACTTCAATTTCTCCTTCTTTAAATTCAAGACCTACTTTTTCAAAAAATTCTTTATAAGGAATAGGGGTGCTTCCGCTTACATAAGTATCGAAGAAATTTTGGATCTCGGGATAGGTTAATTCCACAATAGCCGGAATTAGCTCTTCATCTTTAAAAGGTTTGTTCTCTCCATATTTTTGGGTGAGATCCTTCATAAGGTTTAAAATTCCGTAGCTGCCATTGCTAAGCTCGCGCAGGCGAATATCTAAAGCCATCCCGATCAAAGCTCCTTTTTGATACACATTGTTATAGCTGCCGTGATACTCCTTCGTAAGAACATTCTTGCTCATCTCTGTAAACGGCATGGTATCATCATAGCGTTGAGAGTTGTTGATCTTTTCCATCAAGCGGCCATAAAAGTCTTCATTGCTAATGAGTCCCTGGTTCACCTGAAACAGGTTTGCGAAATATTCGGTTACGCCCTCGTACATCCAAAGATGCTCAGACATTTTAGGATCGTTATAATCGAAGTAATGTATTTCGTTAGAATGCACCCCAAGCGGAGTAATAATATGGAAGAACTCATGAGACACAATATCGGTCATGCTTTCGTTTAAAGCTTCCTTTTCCATGGTTTCGGGCATAACTACTACAGTTGAAGTATGGTGTTCAAGTGCTCCGAAATTACCGGCGTCATTCTGGCCGGGAGTAGGGGAAAGGTAGAGCAGGATAGCATATTTTTCTGTACTGTTGATGTCTCCCAGGAAATTCTTTTGTGCCGTGATCATTCTTTCCATAGCCGGTTTTAGATCGGCTGAAGAATACTTGTTGTTAGGAGAATAGACATCTAAAAAAATTTTCATTCCCTGCACATCAAAAGAAGTGGTATCGGGCGCGGAATACATTATAGGATTATCGGTCACCTCAAAATACCTGTCCAGAATATAAATGTCTTTTTTTGCAGTAGAATTTTCCACCGGCAACGTCTGGGTGAGATTAAGAGCACTTCCTGCAGCCATGTTGGCCGGTCTGGTGATCTCAAGACGGTAATCTTCTTCTTTCATATTCTTAAAATAACCTACAAAGCCGTGAAGGTTAAGCAGAAAATTCTTGTCCTTAAGGATGTTTGTTCCTGCCATGGAATAAATACCGCCTTCGCCTCTCACATCAAAGGTGTCATTTACCCAATAAGAAATCTTATCCAGATTCTGAGCATTGGGGATGTTCCATGAATTTTCATCAATTTGGATGACCGTCATTTCATTACCATTGTAATCAAAAGCTTTAACGTCTTCGGCAAAAGATCCAAAATTGGAAGTCGCATAGGTTCCGGGAACGATCGTTGGAATATAAAAAGTAGTACTATCGGTTTGAAAAGAACCGGGATTTAAGGTAACCTGTACCTTATCATTCATTACGTTTACAAGATCCAGCGTAGTTACAATAGGTTGATGTTCTACTGTTTTAACCTGCGTAGGCTTACAGCTGTACATCGCAAGCAAAACACTTAAAGCATATACAATTTTTTTCATTTCTATATTTTATAGTTTGTTTATAAGACTCTGTATTCTTCGAAAAGTTACATTCAGAGAAATAACCCCTTCTAAAAATTGCATTTTTGAAGCTGATTAAAGCGGGGCAGTGGTTGTATCGATTGTAGTTACATAAACGCAGAAACCACTTTTAGGATAAG
>JBAVJE010000260.1:0-3669 GCA_049687615.1 Salinimicrobium sp.
ACCGAAATGGGCGCAGTCAACCTTTGTTACCTGGCTACCTATGAGAGTTTTAAAAACTTTAAAGACCCGCAATTATTTCAGGAGAAAGTACTTCAGAAAAATCCATTTTTGAAAGACTTCCTTCGGGAGGCTACACCGCTGTTCGAGGCCCCTTTAGCCATCGCACAGATCTCCTTCAGCAAAAAAGATGTAGTGCATGAACATATGCTCATGCTGGGCGATGCAGCCGGTTTGATACATCCATTATGTGGCAATGGCATGGCCATGGCAATTCATAGTGGAAAAATTGCTTCCCAAACCTTGATGAAGCACCTGGAAAATCCGGAAAAGTTCAGTAGAAAAAAATTGGAACAGGAATATACTGAAAACTGGCAGCGGGAATTCCGCGGAAGACTCACGGCAGGGAAATATCTTCAGAAGGTATTGTTGAACGATAATTTGGCAGAAATGTCACAGGCTTTTGTTGCTAAATTTCCTTTTTTGTTGCCAATGATTATAAAAACCACCCATGGCAGGCCTATCATATGATTTGGATCAACTCAAAACATCGCAGCAGGGAAGAAGAGATCATGGATGATTTCCAATTGCAGGGGTCCCAACTTAAAACCACCCTGGAGGACCTGGATAAGGTAAATAAGTACCTGGGTGGGAATGAAATTACTCTTGAAGGGGTGGAAAAGATGATCAAAAGCACCTGTTTTGAGCCCCCATTGCACATACTCGACGTGGGCTGTGGTAATGGAAGCCTGTTAAAAGAAGTAGCAAACCTGGGTCGGAAGAAGGGCGTAGAAATGAGGCTCAAAGGCATCGATGCCAATATACACGCCATTGAAATCGCAAGAGAAAACTGCAGGGAATATCCCGAAATAATATTCGAGGCACAAGACGTATTTTCTAAAGAATTTGAAAAAGAAAATACCGATATTGTGCTGTGTACGCTCACTTTGCATCACTTTACCGATACAGAGATTAAGCGCTTACTAAAAAATTTTGTGCGGAAGAGCAACATAGGCATCGTGATCAACGATCTAAAGAGAAGCAGACTGGCTTATCTATTATTTCAACTTTTTTGCGCTGTTTTTATTAGGAATGACATCGCCCGCGAAGATGGGCTGGTATCTATCAAAAGAAGTTTCAGGAAAAAAGACCTTTATAATTACGGAAAGAATCTGAAGGTAAGAAAACAGGAAATCCGTCAAAAATGGGCTTTTCGGTATCAATGGATCCTGTTAAAATAAAAATTTTATGAGTGTAAAGATCAGTACAGTTGCTAAACAAATGCCGCCCTATTCGAAAGAGACAAAAGATGTAATCCCTTTTGTGGAAGAATGGCTTGACGGGCAGGAGGAACGTTTTAGACGTAAAGTCATCAAGATCTTTGAGGGCGCGGCTGTTGATAAGCGCTATTCTATCATGTCTCCCGAAGATGTTTTTACCGCCACTTCTTTTGAAGAAAAGAATAAAATCTATGAGCGGGAAGCAAAAAAGATGGGGGAGCTGGTGCTTAAAAAAGCCTTAGACAAGGCCGGATGGGCTGCAAATTCCCTTGATTATATCATCACGGTAAGCTGTACCGGCATCATGATACCCTCGCTGGACGCCTACCTTATTAATGCTTTACGGCTAAGGCAGGACGTGGTACGGCTACCGGTGACAGAAATGGGTTGTGCTGCAGGAATTTCGGGTATCATCTATGCCGATAATTTTTTAAAGGCCAATCCCGGCAAACGGGCAGCTGTGATCGCGATAGAAAGTCCTACCGCTACTTTGCAGCTAAACGATTTCTCTATGGCAAATATGGTGAGCGCGGCAATCTTTGGTGATGGCGCAGCCTGTGTTTTACTTTCTTCGGAAGAGGACGCCACAGGTCCTGAAATTATTGGTCAGGACATGTATCACTTTTTTGGAGCTACAGATCTTATGGGTTTTGATCTTACCAATAACGGACTAAAAATGATACTTGATCCTGCAGTGCCTGAAACCATTGCTGAACATTTCCCAAAGATTATTCATCCTTTTTTAAAGAAGAACAACAGCAGCATTGAACAAGTGCAACATCTTATATTTCATCCCGGCGGAAAAAAAATTGTGCAGACGGTTGAAGATCTTTTTGGTAAATTAGGGAAAGATATAGACGACACAAAAGCCGTATTGAGACTTTACGGCAACATGAGCAGTGTTACTGTACTATACGTACTGGAGCGTTTTATGAATAAACCGATAGAAAAGGGAGAGCAAGGTCTTATGTTAAGCTTTGGCCCCGGGTTTTCTGCCCAGAAAATACTTTTGCAATGGTAAAGGAATTCAAAGACTGTAATTATTGGGGGCTTATTCTTGGCGGTAGCAGCGGCCTGGGCTTTGCTTCGGCCAAAAAACTGGCTGCCCATGGCATGAATATCATCATCATCCACCGCGATCGCAAGGATGACCTGCCTGAGATAAAAAGTTCTTTTGAAGAGATAAGGGATCTGGGGGTAAAGGTTTATTCTTTCAATGTTGACGCCACGCGCAAACAAAAAAGGGAAGAATTAGCCAAAGAGATTACAGATATTCTGGGCGAGAAAGGAAAAATACGAACCCTGTTACACAGTATTTCTAAAGGAAATTTGAAGTCAATGCTCGGTCCTGAGCCCACTCTAAGAAATGATGATTTTCAACAAACAATAGACGCCATGGCCATAAGCCTGTATGACTGGACCAAACTTATTTTTACGGCAGGACTTTTCTCTAAAGATGCACGCATTCTTTCTTTTACCAGCGAAGGAAATATAAAGGCCTGGAAGGACTACGCCGCTGTTTCTGCGGCTAAAGTCGCTTTGGAGGCCATCACCCGCAGTATCGCGCTGGAATTTGCACCCAAAGGCATTCGTGCTAACTGCATCCAGGCCGGGGTTACCGTGACACGATCTTTTCAGATGATTCCCGGATATGAAACGCTGCATGAACATGCCTTGCGTCGAAATCCATTCAAGAGATTAACAACTCCCAATGATGTTGGCAATGCGGTTTACCTGTTGAGCAAAGATGAGGCCGGCTGGATCACGGGCAGCATAATTCCGGTTAACGGTGGCGAACATTTGAAATAATATTTGATGAGTACCAAAGAATTTTCTGAAACCACTTCTGCTTCTATTCTGGAGCACTTGCCATATGAAAAACCCTTTCTGTTTGTAGATGCCCTGGAAAAAATTTCTGAAGAGGGGATCAGCGGTTATTATACTTTTCCTGCCGATTCCTTTTTTTACCGCGGACATTTTAAAGATTTACCGGTAACCCCGGGCGTGATCCTCACCGAATGTATGGCCCAAATTGGGCTGGTTTGCCTGGGAATTTATCTTCTGAAAAATGATATTTCAAAAGGAATGCAAATAGCGTTGACAAAGACCGATATAGATTTTTATCTTCCGGTGCTTCCCGGGGAGAAGGTGAAAGTAGATTCTGAAAAGGTCTACTTCAGGTTCGGAAAGCTCAAATGCAAAGTGAAAATGAAAAATTCTGAAGGAAAACTGGTCTGCAAGGGGGAGATCTCGGGAATGATGAAACAGCATGAATAGGAGAGTAGTCATAACAGGAATGGGAATTGCCGCACCTAACGGAGTGGGTTTAGATAATTTCGAAAAGGCGCTTCGGAAAGGGGAAAGCGGGATCAGATTTCAGCCCGACCTGGAA
>JBAVJE010000261.1:0-4798 GCA_049687615.1 Salinimicrobium sp.
TTGTAGTCGTCCCAGGTTTGAAGATCTCCGGTTTTGTAGTAATCTACCAATAACCCGAGTGCTTCGGCCTGTTTTTCATTTTCGGCTACACCTTTAGCTTTTTCCAGCCAAAAAATGATCTTATCGATCGCCGATCCATACATTCCGCCACTCTTCCAGGTCTTTTCAACCAGCTTTCCATTCTCTTTTACGAGTTTAGAATTCAAACCAAAGGCAAGGGGTTTTTCAGGATTAGGTGATTGCTTTTTAGCGTAGAATTGCGCTACCTCTTGAGCAGTCACATCATCTCCATAAAAATTTACTGCAGAACCTTCAACAAGACCTTTAGACTCATCCAGGTTCACTTTTTTCATGTCCTTATCATTAAAGATCACTTCATAAGCTTCTCCGGAAAGATTTGTATTGGTCTCGGCAAGCAAAGTATCAAAATATTCTTTGCTAAAGCCGGGCTTGATCTTGTCCATAGAATAATGGTGGTGAATCCCGTTGGAGAACCAAACCCTCTTAAGATAGGTTTCAAAGTTCTTCCATTCTTCGGAAGTTTTATCGCCCTCGTAGTTATTGTAAACCTGTTCAAGAGCTTCCCTAATTTTCAGGTTGTATTTGTAGTTCTGGTCCCAGGTAATATCACGACCGCTAAGCCCAGCCTGGGTAAGGTAGTACACCAGTTTTTGTTCTTTTAGGCCAAGGTTTTCCCAACCAGGGATTTGGTAACGCAGAATTTTTAAATCGGCAAATTCATCTGCCACGTAGTCAAAATTATCTGTCTCGGCGACAGCCTCTGTGTAGGCAGGATTTTGAACAGCCGATTCTGCACAGGAAAATAAAATGGATGATGCGAACAACAGCATCAGGAAAGATTTGAATTTCATTTGGAAAACATTTATCGTTAAAATTGTAAATTACAAGTTCAGAAACCGAATTTGTTATTTTTCTTAACAAATGTAAGAATAAGCATCCTGCAATTTAACTATCTTAGCATATTAATTACCTAAACCAGCCATACTAACCATGAAGATTATTAAATACCTGCTGTTTTTAATTTTGATTGTTTTTATTGCCGGTTCGATTTATGTAGCCACAAAAGACGGAGATTTTTCGGCTGAATCGAGCAGGCTTGTCAATGCCCCTGCGCCTATGCTATACAAGGAACTCGCAGACTTCTCCAACTGGAAGAGCTGGGATAGCTGGTCTGGTCTTGAAGAAACCACTATCGACCTCAGCGACAAAACTTCGGGAGAAGGTGCCGAGATGATCTGGACATCAGACGAGATAAGAGATGGAAAAATTACAAGCCTCGAGGGTATTCCTTATAAACAATTACAGCAAAGGCTGGTAATGAACACGATGATTGGCGAGGCCGAAGCTAATATTCTCTGGACTCTTAAACCCGAAGGAGATCAAACCCGGGTGACCTGGAGAATGGAAGGTTCTGAAGATTTTAAGGAAAAACTGGCTTTTACTTTACAGGAAAATGACCTTGTGGAAGTCATGGAGCCCATTTTTAATAATAGCATTCAGGATCTCGAGACGAATGTAATTCGTAAAATGGAAGAATATTCGGTTAATGTTGACGGGATCACAGAACATGGTGGTGGTTACTACATGTACACTACCACCGCGGCACGACTTGGAGAAGTAAATTCCAGGGCTGCAAATATGATCGAACAGGTAAGGCTGTATATGATAGACAATAATATTTCTATAAGCGGAAAACCCTTTGTGATCTATAACAGGCGGGATGACAGAAACGGAACCTCTATTTTTTCGGCTGCCGTACCCACTCCAAGCCAGGTCATCACTCCTGATGGTAGCCCGGTTCTCAACGGATATCTTCCTCTTCAAAAAGTGGTAAAGTCAACCCTCAAAGGAAACCATAAAAATGCCTCCGAAGCCTGGGAAAAAACCTATAGGTATATAGAAAAAAACGGTCTGCAGGTTGATCCTCAAGGCCAGCCTTTTGAGATCTATATCACCGATCCTGCCGAGGAAGATAACCCGGCGCTGTGGATCACAGAGATCTATATTCCCGTACAATAATGAAACAGTTGCTGCTGGTTTTTCTTGGTGGAGGCGCAGGAAGCATGCTAAGGTTCCTCATTTCCAAAAAATTGAATGAAGCCACTGTTCTTCCACTTGGAACTTTAATGGTGAATGTACTGGGAAGCTTAATAATAGGATACGTCCTCGGATTATCCTACCGGCAGGATCTCTTATCAACCAATGGAGTATTGCTGTTAGCCACTGGATTTTGCGGTGGGTTTACTACTTTCTCAGCTTTTGCCTATGAAAACCAGATTTTCCTTAAATCAGGTGATCTTCTGAGCATGGGAATTTATACCATCTCCAGCATTGTACTTGGGTTTGCGGCCGTATTTGTAGGTATATACCTGGCAAAAGGCTTCTAAAATATCATTTTTGAAGCTCCTCTGTTAGTGCTTATCGTAGGCCTTCACTCCGGCCCTAATTGGAATAGGCAGCTCATTCTCACCGGGCGGAACGGGACAGGAATAATTGCCGCTATAAGCGCAGTATGGATTATACGCCTGATTAAAATCTATTTTGATCTTATTTGATTTTGGAATTTTCAAATCAATGTATCTTCCTCCGGAATAGGAGGTATTTCCGTTAGTGGCATCGGTAAAAGGTAAAAATAAATAGTCTCTATACTTGTTGGTCTTCTTTAGCTCCTGACTTTGGTAAACATTGAGTTTATACTCTTTCCCTTTTAGATCAAAATATACTTCTCCATATTTTACATAAACCGGTTTTCGATCTGTCGAGGTCTGCATCTCGAAAGTGGTTTCAAAAGGCGTACGCACAAATTCTGCCACTACGCTGAAGCTGGTATCTATAGGAAAAAAATCAAGCGAAATGAATTCTTTTCGTTCTTTTGAAGATAAAGGCGATTCATTTTTATCTTTAAATTCTTTATTAAGCTGTTTCTGAAATTCTACTACAGCCGATGTTTTTTGCCCTGCCGTGGTTTGGCAAAAAGAAGTCAGGCCAAAACAGCAGAAAAAAAGAACATTAAAAAATGACCTTTTAGAGACTTTAGTTTTCAATATCATAAAATTTTGGGGTACCAATATATTTTTCAACAAGCCAGTTAAAATCCGGGGTCATTTTAAGCGCCAAAGTGCCATCGATATTATAAACACCCTCTTTATCACGATAGCCGTGTTTGAGCATTTCCTCAAAATAGAAAAGGGCGGTAGAAAAATCGTTATCCTGTGAGCTCAAGGTAATAATTCTTTTATAGGCCTTGTAATTCTTAGAATCGAAGATGGTTAATATCATGTTTGCTATCAATTCATTCTCCAGCTCAGGATTTTTTTTCTGAAAATCTTCCAGGGTAACCTTTGCCATTTCTTTTACGAAACCCTTTAATCTTTTGGCCATTTTGCCTTCCGAACCACCTTTTTGTGCCAACGAATCCAGCTTAATATTCTGGTAATTCCACCAGCCCAGGTTTTCGAAATTTGCTGTCTTTACATCCTCCTGGAAATAATAGAAAAAATCACTTTTAAGTTGGTCTTCCTTTAGAATTACCGCTTCCTGTTCCCTTCTTTGTTCCAAAAAGCTTCTTGACCTTCTTAGTTGATTCTGCTTTTGTTCTACCTCGTCCAGATCTTTAAGTTTGTCATATTTATCATCCATCAGCTCAAGCAGATCCCATGCCTCAAGCAATTTCTGGTTGCTCATCATTCGGTTTACTCTACTAATATCTGCCTGGTACAGTTTATTTACAAGTTCCAGGTTGGTGGGCCTGAATTGATTTCTCATAGCTTCGAGGCTCAAAGAACCTACAGCACTCGAAATTAAGTCAAGTTTAGGCCAGTCGCTCCCACCTTCATAGGTATAAATCATGCTTAGATGCTTTTGATTCTGAAGCGCAGCAGCGGTTAGATTCATAGCTGTAACAGAAAACTGTTCGTCTCCAACAATGCCAATGAAAGCAAAATCATTCTTGCGGTCTAACAAATCCAGGTTCAAAAATTGATTCCCAGCGGCCAACACGCCAAAAATATTACTAAACATTAGAGGAAGGTATGTCGCAACTTTTGCACCGTCTAAAGAACCCACGACAACCACCTGTTGATAATCTACAGGCAGCCCGGGACTTACCGACGACACTAAGCGGGCAGCGATTTTTATATTTTCCTCCAGTTCATTTTCACTGCTGATGTCATTCGAGGAAACAAGGAGATAGCCCTGTTCTTGGGCTACCGGCTTGAAGAGCTGGGCGACCGATTTTCCCCGTCCTTCTGGATCAAAAAGGAAAATGACAGGCCAATTTTTTGTGTTGCTGAAGGAAGTGGGCAGGTAGAGCGCGTAGGTTTCAGAGAGCGTATCGCTCACTTTTAGTGAATCTACCACCAAACCTTTCTTGACAGAATATTCCTGAGCCGTTACCTGAAGGCTCAATAGAAGTAAGATCAGAAATTTTTTCATGGAATTAATTTAAGAATTTTCCACTACTTCTCACTGCTGTTTCCTTCAGAATAAGACATAAAAAAAGCCTTACAAAGTGTAAGGCTTAAGAATATAAACTTGAATATGAAACTATGCTTGTTTCACATTTACTGCATTTACACCTTTTCTACCTTCTTCAAGGTCAAAAGTTACTTCGTCGTCTTGTCTGATTTCATCAACCAATCCATTAGCGTGTACGAAATACTCTTCGTTTGATTCTTCGTCTTTAATAAATCCGTAACCTTTTGATTCGTTAAAGAACTTAACTGTACCTTTGTTCATTATATAAATTTAAATTCTTTGCGAAGATACAATTATAAAT
>JBAVJE010000262.1:0-9808 GCA_049687615.1 Salinimicrobium sp.
AATTTCCCCAGTGATTTATAATTCATTCTCCTTATATTCTCCAATTAAATTTAGGAAAAAATCTTCCTGTTTGTTGCTTGTAAAAAACATATTCGGGGAAACGTTGCGTAAGCCGCTCTTCTTCATATCTGCTTTTAAAGTAAAAAACGACCAACAGCAAAAAACTAATTCCCAGTTTATAACCCGAATTCAACCATACAGAAAGACCAAAGGCCATAAAAAGAATGCCCGAATATATGGGATGCCTGGCAAAAGCAAATACCCCTGAATTGATCAATTTTGCTCTTTTTTTGGGACTGGGATATGGAGAAAGGTTTTTGTTTAGCTGCAGGAAAGCAATTAATATAAGTACCAATCCCAGTCCTGCAAAAATTAAGGCCAGTACCCGCAGATTTTCAGATAACCGGAAATGCCATGCGTCTACATCGATAAGCCAAACCAGGAAAACCAGAAACTGAAGTGCCACAAAAATTTTATCCTTTATAGGAACAGCCATTTTTTACTTTTTTGAAGGTCTTATACAATCTTTTTTTAAACGACAGCTACATTTCCCCTTTTTCACTATCCAGTATCTTGATCATGCTAAAAGATTTCATCAAATGGAATAGTCCCGGAAGCACCACAACGCCACCAACGAGCAACATAATTGCCAGGTTTTTAATCACTTCGTCGGGTGCCCTGCCCTCCAGGAGGTTAAGCTCTTGATCTGATGTGATGATAATATAGGGAAAATGAGCATAAATAGCTGCGAAGAGCACTAAAACTACCTGTATTCCGGCTAGATAACGGCTCCAAATCTTTTTTTGCTTTCTTATGCTCCTCCATAGCGGTATGAGCAGTAGCGCCGATAAAATTATGGCCCCAATAGACACAGGATTTTCAATAAAATCGTGTATAAATTCTATCCGGGCAAAGTAGCCGTAAATTATAAGCACCAGCCCCAGTACCACTAGCAAAATGGTCAAAACAGCCGATTTCCTGCTGAACATTTTTCGTGCTTCCCCGGCGGTTTCGGCAATAAGAAGCGTAGAGGCCATAAAGGCGCAGAGAGCTGCATAAAAAAGGCCCACCAAAAATGTAAAAACATTCAGCCAGGGATGCACGAATATTTCGTAAAAACTAAAATTAGTATAATCATCGGTCAAGATTATCTCTCCGCCAATAAGGGCCCCAAAAGCCATTCCCAGGAAAACCGGAGTAAGAAAACTGGAGATCCTGAACAACCAGTTGTAAGTGACTTGTGACTTATCCACAACAGCATCATAATGCCTGAAGATAAAAGCCACCCCGCGCGTGGTAATCCCTAGCAGGATGAGCACGAAAGGGATATGCAGATAGATCACGATCACGTTGAAATAGGCAGGAAACGCAACCCACAGCACCACTATGAGAATAATGAGCCAGATATGGTTTGCTTCCCAAACCGGCCCCATCACATTATAGGCGATATCACGGGTCGTCCTTTTATTCTTTTTTGAAGAAAAAAGTTCCACTATTCCCGCTCCAAAATCGGCGCCTCCCAGGAGTACATAAAGGAAAAGGGAGAAAAAAACAAAAAACAGCACTATATAAATCATAGCTAATCTTTTAAAGCGTTTAACACTTTGATTTGTCTTTTCATGAGCCAGGATACGGTAATCGCAAGGCTCACATAAACCAACACATAAGTGAAAAAGCTATATTTTATTCCCGGCATAGGGGTCACAGCTTCGCCGGTCCTCATGATCTGGTAAATTATCCACGGCTGCCTTCCTACTTCGGTAATCGTCCAGCCTGCTTCCAAAGCAAGAAAGCCCAGGGGCGAGAGCAACACAAAGAACAGCCAGAAGCCTTTTTTGTCTTGCAATAGCGATTTTTTACGTGTACTCCAGAAATAAATAAAGCCGGCGAGCATAAGCAAGGTGCCCAGCCCCACCATAATTTGAAAAGCGTAATGCACAATAGCTATTGGAGGAAGTTCATCTTCAGGAAAATCATTGAGTCCTTTTACTTCGGCATCAAAATCTCCAAAGGCAAGAAAGGAAAGCGCCCCTGGAATTTCTAGCTTATAGTCTACTTTCTGCTCCTTTTCGTCAACAATGCCACCTATAAAAAGAGGAGCTCCTTTTTGGGTTTCGAAATGCGCTTCCATGGCTGCTAGTTTTACCGGCTGCCGGATGGCAATCTCCTTAGCGGAGAAATCACCACTTAATGGCTGCAAAATCGCTGACACTGCACCAAACATAATGGCGATCTTAAATGCTTTTTTATGCAGCCTGGGTCTTTTGTTCCTATAGATCTGAAAAGCATGTATTCCCGCAACAGCAAAAGAAGTGGCTACAAAGGCAGCCAGTGTCATGTGTAGCGCCTGTGAAAACCAGGCTTCATTGAGAAAAGCTTTTACGGGATCGATATTTATAAATTCCCCGTTGATGTAATCGAAACCTGAAGGTGCATTCATCCAGGCATTCGCCGAAACCACCAGAATACCCGATGCTACCCCTGAGATTCCAATGATAATTCCGGTGTACCAGTGAAATTTTTCGGGCAACCTGTTCCAGCCATAAAGATAAAAGCCTAAAGCGATGGCTTCGACAAAAAAGGCTGCCCCTTCCAGGGAAAATGGCATCCCGATAATAGGTCCTGCATGCTTCATGAATTCGGGCCATAGCATGCCCAGCTCAAAGGAAAGCGCGGTTCCCGAAACGGCCCCGGTAACAAAAAAAATAGCGACTCCTTTTTGCCAGGCCTTAGTAAGACTTAAGTAAAGCGGGTCGCGCGTGTTAAGCCATTTTTTATGAGACACCACCATAAAAAAAGGCATGACCATTCCAATGCAGGCAAATATGATGTGGAATCCCAGGGTGAATGCCATCTGTAGCCGCGCATAATCGAGATTTTCCATGCAGTAAATGTTTTAAAAAAGGCATTTTTTAGATGCGCTTTCTGCAGATTAAGACAGTATAAATTTAGAAAAATTCTCTCGCTATTTTGTCCCTATCAGGCATAATAGAAAAAATCTTATTATTGATTTTGCTTCGGAAAATTTCCTGCTCCAAAATCAAAAATACATCCTTTAAAACTTCAGTTATTTAGCTGCATCTTTCGCTCCCAAAGCTTCAACATTTATTCAGCAAAAAGAAATAATATGGCCATTAAAAATATTATCCTGTCAAAAATGGCATTTTAGAAGATCTCTTTCCACAAAATGTAGACACCCATGATCAATACGAACCAGCCGAAGCCTTTTTTGAGTTTTTTCCCATCTACAAACCGATTCAGATAAACACCCACGAAAATTCCGCATACCGAAAGGGCAGTAAAAATGAGCAAAAAGGCCCAATCAATTTTTTGATGGCCCAGGTCTCCTAAAAACCCGATAAGTGAATTTATAGAGATGATGAATAGGGAAGTTCCCACTGCCTTTTTCATAGGCAGTCCTGCCAGCAAAACAAGTATGGGGATGATGATGAAGCCGCCACCTGCACCCACGAGTCCGGTAATCAACCCGGTAATAAATCCAAGAGGCATTAGGAGACCATACCAGGGTCCAGACTCTTCCTTTCTATCCTCCAGTAATTTCTCCCGATCCATGATCATTGAAAAGCTGGCGACCAACATAAGAAATGCAAAAAAGATCATGATACCCACTTCTTTGGTGAGTACAAAACCATCAAGATGTAAGATGACATCAGGAATGGCGGGAACAACAAATTTACGGGTAGAAAATACCGCAATCACAGCCGGAATGGCAAATGCGAGTGCCGTACGAAAGCCTACTCTTTTCTTTTGAAGATTTCTGGCGGCTCCCACCAAAGAGGAGGTTCCAACCACAAAAAGAGAATAAGCCGTGGCGGTAACAGGATTTATGGAAAGCATATAAACCAGTACGGGTACGGTAAGTATTGATCCTCCACCTCCTATTAAACCCAGCACCAGCCCGATCACTACAGCCCCTATATATCCTAAAATGTCAAAAATATCCATTCTTCATTTTTCAGGTGCAAAACTAAAGAAGGTTCAGCTGCTGTTAAGTAACATTGTTTACAGTACTCTTAAAGATCCAGCACTTGAATGCTATTACGTTGCAGGCTAATTTTTCCTTCCATTTCAAGCTTTTTGAGCAGACGGGAAATTACCACCCGGGAAGTGTGCAATTCATAAGCGATCTCCTGGTGGGTCACTTGCAGTCTATCATTGCTATTGATCTTGGCCTTGTCCTGGAGGTAACGCATAAGCCGCTGATCCATATTTAAAAAAGCTATGGTATCAATAGTATCCAGCATTTCTGTGAGCCGAGAATGATAGCTTTCAAAAACAAAATTCCTCCAACTCTTATATTTTGACGTCCATTCCTCCATTTTATCAATGGGGATCATGATAAGTTTGGTATCTCTTTCAGCTACAGCCATTATCTCACTCCTGGTCTGGCCCAGACAACAGGAAAGCGTCATAGCGCAGGTATCGCCGCGTTCAAGGAAATAAAGGAGAAGTTCATCGCCGTCTTTGTCTCTTCTCAAAATTTTAATGGCACCTTCCAATAACAGCGGCATGCTTTTTAAGTAGTCACCGATCTCAATAATCTTTTCCCCGGCTTTTACTGTTCTAAGATTACCAAATTTCATAATCTCTTCTAAAAGTTCTTCTTCAAAAATGAAGTGGTATGCCTCTACTAGTTCTTCTTTTATCATGAAGCTTATTTTGCTGCACGTAAAAATAAAATTTAAAATTGATTAACACCCACAACCCAAAAGAAGTTTGTTACAAAATTATCAATAGCACTAATTATTATTAATGCTTTGGCAGATATTCATTGTATTCCCGGATATTCTTTATTGAAAATGAATTTGATGTAAAATTTTTCCTTTGTAACCCAAATCCACCGGGATTCCCATTAAACTAAGCATTAAAAAAGGTCATTTTTCAAGCCCTTTATTATGGACAGGGCTTTTAAAAAGTCTATAATAATTATTAAATTAAGGCAAATAATTAAAAAATATGAGCAGCAAAATATCCACTTTTTTACTCTTTACCGGGGAGCAGAATGGCAAAGCAAAAGAAGCCATCGATTTTTATATGGACCTTTTCGATGATTCTGAAATTATCGATATTGAATACTATGGCCCAAAAGACCCCGAACCGGAAGGAACCGTAAAGCAGGCCCACTTTTCCCTTAACGGGCAATATTTCATAGCTAAAGACAGTCATCTCAGGCACAAGTTCAGTTTTACGCCGGCGGTGTCCTTTTTTATCGAAAGCGACAATGCAAATGATATCGACAATGCTTTTAAAAAACTTGCACAAGGAGGCGTAGTCTTCATGACGCTTGAAGAATATCCTTTCAGTCCGAAATTTGGGTGGGTCCAGGATAGATATGGAATTTCCTGGCAGCTAAACCTCATCCCTGAAATAAAGAAAAAGGTCGCAGCAAAAATTTAAAAAAAGCCCTTTTTTGAAGTAGTCCTCAAAAAGTTTGAAACTTTTTGAGGACACTCAAATCTAAGAGCTTCTTTTTTTGTCATTTTTGGACCTGTAACTGCAGGCTTTTTACCACAGTTTCGGCTTCAAAAAGACCTTTTTGGAAAATAGTCTTATCTGGTATCACCTCCTGCTGCAGCAGGTTTTTGTAATGGGCGATTCCTTCAGAAAGATTGCCAAAAAAAGTTCTCCAGCTTTTGATTTCTTTAGGTCCCGGAGAAAGGCAATTTCTCATCTCTTCCTGTATGTACTCAACATACATTTGCAGTTCTTTTAAGAACATATGCGGCCGATTCTTTTTCTGCGGAAGCGAATTTCTTCCATAAATATGATCTGTCATTTCCTGAAGGCCCGCTACTTTCGAAAAGTTGACGATGTTAGGCCCCGGGCAAACAGTGACAGCATCAAGTTTTTCAACAAGAGGAACTTCATAATTAATTCCTGCCGAATTACTTAGCCCTATACACAGGCACTCCTTGTTCAAGAGCTCCTCGACTTGCCGCTTATAGTTCTCCTGCGGCAGTTGGGCTTGTTGCAGCTGTTCCAGTTTCAATTTTTGATATTTTCTTGAGGCCGTACAAATAGGCTCTTTAGTGAATTCGGTATTTGAGGCGAGATATTTCTCTGTGCAGGGGCTTCCAGGCTTATTCCGGTCAATGCGCTGCAGTCTTTCCTTCTCGGCACTCGTGCCTTTAAGATAGTTGAAACGCACCCCAAGAGGAGAGGCCTTACTCAGCACCACGTCCTTTTCTTCACTTTTCCTAAGCAGTTCCAGGGTTGGTTCATCTACGGTTGTGGCTTCGGGACATAACAAAAAAGGAGTGCCCCAGCCTGTACCGTTAACCTTATAATGTTGCAGCAGCAGTTGCTGTTCCGCGGCATTCCCAATTCCTCCCTGTACCGTAATCTTAACAGGATGAGGTTCTTCAAAACCTACTTCTCCTCCGGCCTTAATAGCGGGATTGTAAAGCTTGAAAAGTTCGGCTGCAAGTTCGGCCTTTTTGTTTTTAAACTCCTCCAGAATTGGCCCCAGTAGAAGTCCGGGAGTCGCGAAGGCATGGCCGCCGCAATTGAGCCCCGATTCTATTCTGAATTCGCTCACCCAGATGCCTTTTTTGGCAAGGTATTTCCCCTGAATAAGGGCCGACCTGTAGTCGCTCACCTTGATCACGATTCGTTTTTTGAATTCGCCCCAGGCGGTTGCATTAAATTCCCGGAAGTTCTCCAGATAGTTGAACAGTCTCGGGTTCATCCCTGCGGAAAAGATCACTGAAGAATTTTCAAGATCACTTTCGGCATAAGCTTTTAAAGCTCCTAAAGCATCTGAACCATCGGGAATAACTTCTCCTGATTTATCGTTATTATTCTTATCCACTTTGGTCATAATGTTGACCTCTATGGCTCCCGGATTCACCTGCTTACGCAGCCATTGTTCCAGTTCGGCTCTGGTTTCTCCATGAGCTTTCAAAAATTGTTCGTACTTCTCTTTTAGTCCGCTTTCTTCGGGCAACATCTCGAAGTACTTTACGATCTCCGATCCGGTTTCAAAAGCAGAATTCCGAAGCTTTTCCAGCTTCGTCTGCACGTTTCGGTTCACCAGGTTGAGATAATCTGTAATTCGACGGCTGCGATAGTTTTCTTCGTGTTTTTCTATGGGCACATAAGGCTCATCGTTTTCCTGGTAATAATATTTCCGCATCACTTCGATCAGGTTGTCCTCGATAATGGACAAAGCCGAATTGATACCATAAGAAGCCACCTTTATGGGAGTATCTATGGTAAAGGAAATACCCATCACCGGAATATGGAAATTGTGGGGTGAGAGTGTATACATATGTTTTTAAGGTTTTTAAAGGCAAAACCTCAAAGATGACGAACCTCCTGAAGCTGGATCATGACAAATATCATGTTTCTTATCTTTTCGACTCACCGGGGAAACTATCTCTCTTCAGAATGTTCTATAGTCAAGATTCTTCCCTGCCCTACGCTTCGTTCCGAATAACATTTTTAATACAACACCCTAAATCTGATAGTATCCTGAATCTTTCTCATCTCCTCGATCACCTGGTCGTCATAGGCCTTATTAATATCGGTGATCACATAACCCACTTTTTCATTTGTTTTCAAATACTGTCCAACAATGTTGCACCCATGTTCAGAAAGTACATTATTAATATGCGCGATAATTCCCGGCCTGTTATGGTGGATATGGATGAGCCTGTGGGCATTTTCAAGAATAGGTAATTGCAAATTCGGAAAATCCACGCTGTTTGTAGTGCTTCCGGTGTTGATGTACTCGATGATCTTTCCGGGAACGAAATTCCCGATATTCACCTGGGCTTCCTCTGTACTTCCGCCCACGTGAGGGGTTAAAATTGTGTTGGGTAAACCTCGTAATTCAGACTCAAAATTTTCTTCGTTCGTTTTTGGTTCCTTCGGAAAGACATCAATTCCCGCACCTTTTATTTTTCCGGAGAGAATATTTTTTTTCAATGCCTCAATATCTACCACGTGCCCGCGACTAAGATTGAGAAATACAGTGCCTTCTTTCATCAATTCAAACTCTTTTTCCCCGATAAGGTCCTGATTCTCCTTTCTTCCATCCACATGCAGGCTTAGCACATCGGCTTTTTGCAGCAGCTCATAAAGGCTACTGCATTTAGTAGCATTTCCCAGCGCCAATTTTTCCATGAGATCATAGTAATAGACATCAAATCCAATAGCTTCGGCAACTACAGAAAGTTGGGCGCCAATATTTCCATAGCCTACGATCCCCAGCTTTTTCCCGCGAATCTCGTGGCTCCCGACAGCCGATTTCTTCCATTTTCCCTCATGCATCTCCCGTACTCTATCGGGTAAACTGCGCATCAACAGGATAATTTCTCCTATTGCCAGTTCAACCACAGACCTGGTGTTGCTGAAAGGCGCGTTAAACACCGCAATCCCTTTTCGCAAACATTCCTCCAGATCAATCTGGTTGGTACCAATACAAAAGGCCCCTACCGTAATGAGCCGGTTTGCATTTTGGAGCACCTTTTTTGTAAGCTGTGTTTTAGATCGAATTCCCAGGACCGATACGTCTTTAATCCTTTCGGCCAATTCTTTCTCATCTAAAGCTCCGGAAACCGTCTCTACACTATAGCCTTCATTCTTCAAGATCTTTGCTGCATTTTCGTGAATGTTCTCTAAAAGCAGCACTTTAATACGGTTTTTTGGATAGGAGATCGCCTTGTTCATCTTGTGCAGGTACAGGAATTCATCAAGGCTGGGAGTTATATGATCGGCTTTTTCCAGCACATTATCACGTTCCACATTTTCGGTAAAAGCATAGAATTTGTTGGCAAGGCCTGCGGCTTTTATCTCATAATCTGTGTATCCGTCGCCAATTACATAAACATCTCCCTGCAGGTCCAAATTTTTGAGCATCTCCACTTTTCCGTTATTGGAGGATAGCACATTTTCTGTGTCGAATCCTATGATCTTTCCGTTTTGGTCATATTCGAAAGTGTTGGCAAACACATTTTCCTCCTTAATACCAAATTCCCTAACTATAGGCACAATAAATTCCTTGAAACCGTTGGAAATAATATATATATTTTCATGATTTTCGCTGAAGAATTCTTTATTCCTAATGAAAGAGGTGGAAACCTTACTTTTTAACCGGTTTACCAGCTGCGGAAGATCTTCTTTTTTAGCATTGAGCAATTCAAGTCTTTGTACAAGCGACTCCCTAAAAGACAAATCCCCGGCCATGCCGCTGTTGGTGAGATCAACTAGCGATTGTAGGCGCTCCTCTTTTTCACTATGAGATTCAAGGGAGATTTCCCCAAGTTCATCGAGGGCTTCCACCTGGGTAAATGTGCTGTCAAAATCTATCACAAAATGTCTTTCGGGTTTCATGCTTATCAATTTACTGATGCCCTCAAAGCTAATATTTTTAGAAGTTTCAAAAGAAGCTTAAAATCAAAAGCTTTAAGATTTACGGTATTCCAAAATTCCTCTAAAATGTATTGTCAAAAATGCATTTTTGAAGAGCTATTCTGAATATTTTCAAAGGAAATATGGATCGCTAAATTTCTAAGCCTATGCAAGTTTAACATGGCGCCTCTTTTAAAGAATCCAACTATGTTGCTATGTGAGAATTTCTGCTTGAAAAAGGGAAACATCAAATCGCTTTACTTTTTGATCATATCACTTGTTGCCGGCGGAATAATGTTTTTGATCCCTTTGAATTAGAGGATCTGCGCTGTCTAAACTTTTTTCTTTTCATCCAAATGGATATTGAGCGTCGTCTTTATAAAATCTACGATAGCTTCAACTACCACCCCGGTATTTTCAGACTTAATATCGC
>JBAVJE010000263.1:0-2362 GCA_049687615.1 Salinimicrobium sp.
AATAAATACCATATCATTTTGTAAAAGCTTCTCCTCGGGAGTAACCCTGTTGATCATTTGTTCCTTGCGGGAAATAGCCAGCACATTTACACCAAATTTTTTCCGTACGTCGATTTCTTCAATAGATTTTCCTGCTACCTCCCCACTGTCTGCCATTACGCGGACACAGGTGATCTTGAAATCGGGGATCTTGGAAGAACTAAGCGTTCTTGGAAGCCGTTTACGGTTCTGAAACATTTTATAATTATCTGCCCTAATCTTATTGACGAGGTTTTCAAGTTCATCTATAGGGATGAGATAATTGGTGAGAACCCGGGTAAAGATCTCTACAGAAGTCTCGAATTCTTCGGGAATAACCTCGTCGGCACCCAGGTTAAGCAGGCTTTGTATCTCCTTTACATATCGGGTACGTACTACTAAATAAACCGAAGGGGACATATTTCTCACATTAGCGACAATTATTTTGGTAGCATGGGGATCTGAAATTGCCACCACCACAACTCTGGCCTTTTTCACATCGACGGAATTTAAGACGTGCGGATGCATTCCATCTCCAAAGTAAATGGGTTCTCCCCTGGACTTTTCTCTTCTCACTATCTGCGCGTTAAGTTCCAGAATACGGTAAGGAATGGTTGCGTATTTGGCCGCCCGGGCAAGATTACTGCCGTTGATTCCATAGCCGATGATCAAGAGATGATTTTCCTGCTCCTTGTGGTGTACAGAGGGAATCGGGCTTTCCAAATCGTTTTTTCGCCGTGGCCTGTGAAACCCGTAAGTCATGACATAGCCAGCAATTTTTTCAGAAGAGATAATCACGAACGGGGTGAGCAACATGGTTACAATTGAAACTGAAAGAAAATACTGGTTCATCTGTGCCGAAAGCAACCCATTTTCCAATCCCACTCGTGACAGAATAAAGGCGAATTCCCCTACCTGAAAGAGAGCCAGCCCGGTAAGTAATACGGTACGTAAAGGATACCTAAGAACCGCAGCGGTAATTGAAACAATACTTCCTTTTACTACAAAAACTATAAGCACCAGCAGCATTACCATTCCTGCATTTTGGTAGAAGAAATCCAGGTCAAGCAGCATACCTATCGATATAAAAAAGAAGCTGATGAAAAGCTCTCTAAAAGGCAAAATCGTTCCGGTAGCCTGATAGCTGAATTCAGATTCAGAAATAATGAGTCCCCCAAGAAAAGCTCCAAAGGCAAGGGATAAACCGGCTGCCGAAGTAAGCCAGGCTACGGCAAAACAAACCGTTATGGTTGTTAACAGGAAAAGTTCTTTGTTCTTGGTCTTTGCTACCAGGTACATCGCCCGGGGCACCAGGAATTTTGCGCTTAAAAAAGTGAATAGAATTACCAGCCCCGACTTTAAGATAAGATAAAAGATCTCCTCCCAAACATTGGTGGAATCTCCAGCCAGAATTGGGGTGAAAAGCATCATGGGAACAACGATAATATCCTGGAAAATGAGCAGTCCTAAAGCAGTTCTGCCATGCGGACTGGAGATTTCATTCCGTTCCTGCAGCACCTTGAGCACAATGGCCGTACTTGAAAGGGAAAAAAGAAAACCCAGAAAAACGGCTACGTTCCATTGGAAGCCAAAAAAGAGGTAAACTCCGGCAGTAACCAAAATTGTAAGCCCCACCTGCAGAAAACCACCGACCAGAACAGTTCTACGTATACTGGCGAGCTGACTAAGCGTTAGCTCCATCCCAATCACAAATAACAGGAGAATTACTCCTATTTCGGAAAGCATTTCAACCTGTTCATGATTTTCGATAAGGCTAAAACCAAATGGTCCAATGATCATTCCCGTGATAAGAAAACCGAGAATTGAAGGCAGCCTTATACGTTGCAACAAAAAAACCACTACAACCGAAAAGCTGAGCAGAATTACCATGTCCCTTAATAAAGGAAATTCCATAGAAGTTCTTTTAAACCTAAAGCTGATTCCCGGCCTCGTATCCTCTAAGAAAAACCATACTAAAAAGGCATTTTTGGAGCAACAGGCAGCAGAATTTTACAGCTCTATTCAATTTTAGACTTCTTTTCTGTACTTATCCCCAGCAGTGTGTAAAGCGGACAAAAACTGAACAGACTGGTTAGCAGTAGAATTCCTGCCACAATAAGTAAAATCACGCCCAAAGTGCCTTCAATCACTCCTGTAAAATAGAGGATAGCAATAAGAAGGACAATACTAAGCCTCAAGATCCTGTCGATAATTCCCATATTCTTTCTCATTACTGAAGTTTAAAGTAAAAACCTGAAGATACTGTTTTTAAAGCTCTTGTATATTGATTTTCATCAGGTTTATGGTTTAAAAAAATGCAAATCTTCGCCACATGTCCCAGGTT
>JBAVJE010000264.1:0-3297 GCA_049687615.1 Salinimicrobium sp.
AGTGGAAGACCTTTCAAATTACGGTGTTTTGGGAGACCCTTCAGAAACGCTATTTAAAGCTGCAATTAATGATATTTTCGGAAGACCACAAGAAGAGATGGCCGCTACCAAAAAAGCTTCAGGAAAAACATTCAAGACTATTGGGGAAAGCGATATGCTCAAGCCTACTTACCAAAGAATGTATGTTGATCCATCTTTTAGGAACAAAAAATAAAAGGTCACTCGTTAAAAGTAAAATCCCGCCGAAAGCGGGATTTTTTTTGTTTAAACTTTCTAGTGGTTCAGAAAAATTCCATTAGGGTTTATCCCGGTTTGAAAACTAGTAACGCTATTGTTATTGATCAAATCATAGATAAACAAACGTCCATTTCCTGTAAAATCAAGGTTCGTCGAGGTCGCATAAACTTTCGAGTTGAACACTTCGAATCCATACAACACATTCACCAGGTTAAGTTCCAAAAATGGCATTTCGGGAAGGTTTTCTTTAGAAGGAACAAAGGCGAAAACCGCATTTTCGAGGGTATAGTACAGACTACCATTATCGGCCTTTAAATTGGCGGGGTGCCCCTGTATTTCCCACTCCTGCTCTACTTGTAGCTCAAGGAGGTCGATTCTACTAAGGCTTCCGAAGCTTTCTCCTGCATCGGCATAATCTGGCAATCCGGCAGTGAGCACCCATAGATCGCCACTTTCAAACACCAAAGAAACAGGCCTGTCGCCAACTTCAATAGTCCGGTTTACTTTAGCCGTGGCTCCATCAATGACACTTATTACATTATTGAAAGACCAACCTCCAATATGAGCCACATATAATTTTGAGTCTCCGGCTACAATAGCCTCGGGCCCTTCTTCAACAGAAATTCGCTGCTTCAGCTCAAAAGTCTCAGCATCATAAACAGCGACGAAATCATCGGCAGGATCTAAACCGTCACCCCAATTAGTCACATAGACCTTGGCATCTAAAAATGCAATTTTCCTGGGGTTATCCAAGCCTTCAGAAATCGTCGCGATGCGCTCAAAGTTGTGGCGATCAACAATTTCAATAGTGTTGGATGCATTGAGAACCAGAAAAGCTTTCCCCTCATAAAATCCCAGATCCATAGCGGTATCTCCCAAATCCTTTCCGGAATTGGCCTTTTTAAAGATCCCGTGATTCACAGCAGTGGCCCCGTTCTTTAAAAAAGAAACCGAAGCATTGCCCGAGCCATAATTGCCTTCGTTCAGCACAAAAATGCCGTTGTCAAAAGTCTCGCCTGCAATTACATCTACCGCATCATCTGTGGAACAGGAGGAGAAAAACCCGGCTATGAATGAAAATAGAAAAAGTTTTTTAAGTTTCATTTTTAGAATTTAAAGGTTAGTGAAGTATAGTAAGCCCTTCCCGGCATTGGCCGTGAAGGCATGCTTTGATAGTTTTCGTTCCAGAGGTTTCTGATCTCAAACCCGATACTGCCGTGTTTATTCAGAAAATCATATTCCAGCCCAAGGTTTGAGATATTGTAACCACCGAGCTCGTAGGAATTATCTGATGAAGTATATACAGGGCCATTGTATAACAACTGGTAAAAAACTAAAAAATCCTGCAGGCCAACGGCCAAATTCGCAGTGGCCTTATGCTTTGGTACGTATATAAGCTCCTTTTTAAAATCAAGGTCCCGGGACCGGGTGTAGGCATAAGTTCCATTAAACTCAAAGGTGGACTTGCCGATCTTTTGCTGCCAGTCGACAAGGATTTCTGCACCAAAATTGCTTACCCTTTTAGTATTTTCGGGGGCCCATAATCCGTTGGTTTGCGGCACCCAGCGCAATAGATTATCGATTTTGATCCAATAACCGGTAAAGCTGAAATTGAAATTGCCGAAATGCAGCTCCTGCCCCAATTCTGTTTGTAAGCTCTTCTCGGGCTCTAAATTTTGATTTCCGCCGGCATACCAAAAAAGGTCATTGAAGGTGGGAATCCGGTAGTTCTTTGAAAAGTTCAACCTTAAGTCGTAATGTGGGGAAACCCTGTACCCACTATTAAGCGCGAACAGCATGGGCGAATTGTAATTATTGCTGAATTCCTTTCTCGCACTAAACTCGTAATAAAACTTCTGTAGCTCATGCGAAAAAAGCAATCCGGCTGAACCTGTTGTTCTTGTTTCGCCTCCAATATTTGTTCCTTCGCCTTTGGTTTGCTGAAGGTCTGCGATCGCACTAATGCTCATGCCATCGTTTAACCTATACTCCAGATCATATTTTATAATTCCGGTTTTCAATCTTCCAAAGCTGTGCCCCTCGTTCTCCCTGTTCTCAAAATAGCGATAGGTCTCATCGAGGTAGGCCATGCTAAAATTGGAGGTAGATTTTTGAAAATATGCTTCCCATTCCAGCAAATTTCTGCTATTAACATCTTCATACTTACTTTTTGAAGGAACCAAAAGGGTGCCGGAAAAACCCCTTTGCCCAACATAGTAATTGGTGTAGAACTTGAGAAGGTGCCGTTCGCTGAGCAGGAAAGCCGCAGCAGCATTGACCGCCGTGTTTTGAAAATCTCCATTTTCATTAAACTTTTCGGTGCCGGGGTATTTGAAGTCATTATCACTGCTGTTTCGGCTAAGTTTCACTTCTACACTGGCCGCTTCAGAAGAATATTCACTTGAATAATTTCCGAAGAAACTGCTAAAACTGCCGGCCTTCAGCCTGACTTCATTTTCAAATCCGCGGTCAAATTTAAGCTCATTGTTTAGATGTACGCTGCCGCCAATCGCACCGCTGCCATAAAGAACGCTTCCCCCACCCGACCTGACTACAATCCTGTCATACCCAGAGCTAAGGAGCGTATTAAAATCTGTTTGGCCGGTGAATTGCGAATTAATATTGATCCCGTTCCAGACTACTGCCGTGTGTGCCGCGGTAGTGCCGCGAAAAGAAGCCGAAGCAACCATTCCCGGCCCGTTCTCCTTGAAATAGATGGGAGAATTGAATTTAAGGAGCGAGCTTAGCGACGGATCATTTTGCTTCAAGGTGGAATCTTTTAGCACCTGCAGCCGGTTACCGCCCGATCTTTTGTAAAGCCGCACATCACTCAGCACCACCTCATCAAGATAATTGATGGAGTCCAGCTGCCCGAATGCAGATCTGGTGCAGAACATAAATAAAAAGATATAGAGAACCTGTTTTTTCATAATCCGCCGGCTCTTTTCCCGAAAGCCTAAGGTTTAATGGTTGCATTTGGCAGGTCTCCTGGCTCGCGTCCTTTTGTTACCTTCCCATCTCAAAATCGCGACAGTGGTATTGAAGTTTACAAAAGGCATC
>JBAVJE010000265.1:0-4958 GCA_049687615.1 Salinimicrobium sp.
TTCAGAACATAGAAACTAATGGAAACACTGGAATCCTTACAAAGAAAGATCACGGGCGCGGGAGAGCTTAAATCGGTCGTGCGTACTATGAAGGCTATGGCAGCTTCGAGGATAGGAGAGTATGAAATGGCAGTAAGCGCCCTGGGAGATTATTACAGAAACCTGGCCCTGGCCCTGTCGGTATGTTTCAGGCAGCCGGAGATCGCGGAATTTAAACCCAAAGCAGAAGCAAATATTGATGCGCAAACCACGGCCTTTTTGCTGGTTTTTGGGTCAGAACAAGGGCTTATTGGCCCATATAACGAAAAACTTACCGAATTTGTAAAGAAAAGTTCATCCTCACTAGCTTACTCTCTTGAGGCCTGGGCTATAGGTGCGCGAATAGAGGAAAGCCTGCAGGATCAGCATATCGAAGTGAGCAAATTATTCCCGGTCCCCAATTCGGTGGACGGCATCACTTCCCTGGTCGTAGAAATCCTTTCTAATATTGAAGAGACGCGGGAAAAAGGGCCTGCAGTTTTTTATATTTTTCACAACCAACCAAAAACCGGAGTGGCGTATGAACAAATAAAGCAACGGCTGCTGCCTTTTGACCGGGAATGGCAACAGGAATTCTCAGAAATTAATTGGCCAAATAACAACCTGCCCGAAGTCTTAGGAGATCTCTCCACTATACTGTCTAATTTTATTAAGGAATATATTTTCGTCTCTATCTATAAGGCAAGTGCAGAATCACTGGCCAGCGAGAGTGCCGCCCGCCTTGCCGCTATGCAACGAGCAGAGACCAATATAAGGGAATTGCTGGAAGATCTTAAGAATGATTTTCATCGGCTACGGCAAACCAGTATCGATGAGGAATTGTTCGATGTGATTTCGGGGTTTGAAGCGCTCAACCACCACCCTGAAGAATAGCTGTTCCCTCGTCTTCCGAAGAACTTCAACAACAAAAGGTTCCAAAAATGCCATTTTTGGAACCTTTTGTTTTCTACTTAAAAAAGCTTTGAAAAAGATCATAAACAATAAACTCATAATCAATAGTTTGGTTAGATTTTTGAAGTTCCATTGAAGTAAATGATTTGTAATGACAAAAAGGAAACTATATGAGCTCGTGAACAATGAATGGGTGAGAGAAATCGTCATTCTTCTCATCGTTGGCGCCGCCGGTTTTTTCGCATTTAAACTACTTCCGGGAGTACTTAATCTGCTACTTAAAGTGTTCCATTACGAATAAAAAAAGCTTCAAAAAGTTCTTTTAAAAGAACACTTTTGAAGCCTCTACTTTTCTCTCCTCCCTCTTGTTAATCTAACAATACCAGCCCGTTGATCAACTTTTCGGCGTCTTCTTTATATGGGTTCAACAGGTTTTGTGAGGTAAAGGTAATAAGCTGCACTGTACCCGATTCATTGGAGTATACATAACCGTAATAGGAGATCTTCATCCCCTGGGCGGTTCCATCCAGCTGCAGGAACAAAACCTTTTGGCCGTTAACCTTTCTGTATTCTTCCTGTACGACATGAATATCGGGAGCTAAACTTTTTGCATTCTCGAGCACAATGATTTTCAAACTTTCCAGCGGAACTTCAATTTTTTCGGTTATAATCACCCCATAAAGATCTTCACCTTTTAGGGCTATTTCATATTCGGCATCTGGATTATCTGTGGGTTTAGAAAAAGACCATTTCTTTGGATCAAGCCAAAAACCCATATTCACCTTCTTGCTTTTCAGCAAAAATGTTGATTCTTCACTTTTTGTAAATTCTTTTAAATTGAGTTTAACCTGAGACATTGGAGCTTCTTCCTCATTGGCGTAGACATAGGTGCCGTCGTTAAACAGAATAACTTCTTCACCTGTTTCGGTCACTGCCCTGGTTTGGCTAAAGACCGAAATAGAAACTGTGGCGCAGATCAAAATTGCAAGAGTTCTTTTCATTTTAAATGTTGGTTAATTACCAGCAAAATAGGTAATTCTCCAGATTTACCTTCTGAAAAAGTCAAAAACCACCTCTTTTTATCTTCAAAAGGTCAATATGGACCAAAATTATCCTCTTCAACTCTCTTTATTCCCGATTCATTAAAATACAAAACCCCCGACCTGTTCAGAGATAAATTATCACAGCACAGGTAAGGAGTTATAAATAGTACTCCGGTTAATTTAACACCGGAAACATCGGACAGTATTCTGCCCCGGACAATTATCTCTTAAATAAAAGGCCCACTCAGAATTATGATTTTGTTTGTTGTTCGACTGCCACTTCATCAGTATCCTTTCGGTATTTAAGCATGGAAATACCGGCTATGAAGAATACAAATCCGAGGATTGCCAGAGCCCAAGGGTTTAACATGAGGGCAACACTTCCAAATACTCCCAAAACACCCATTACCAGTGCTATGGCACCACCTATTAACATAATTGTTGCTAAGATCTTGATCATAATTTTTATTTTATTTGGTTAACCAAATTTAGTGATTCAATCAAAAAGGGAATTATATTTAACATTTTATAAGGAAATAACACAAAAATTACCTCTATAAAATACACATTCTATAAAACAGGATTTTTAGAATCATTTCAAATGACCTGAAGGTTTTCGGTATTTTTTATTTTGCCGAATTGCTCTTATCTTAATAGAAAAATTCAACCGATGAAAACCAAACAACTTGGAAAAACAGATCTTTATATTCCGCCAATCATCTTTGGCGGCAATGTCTTTGGCTGGACGCTGGACGAAAAGGGATCCTTTAAAATGCTCGACGAGGTGCTGGACAGGGGCTTCAACACCATAGATACCGCCGACTCCTATTCGCATTGGGCGCCGGGAAACAGCGGGGGCGAATCTGAAACCATTATCGGGAAATGGCTCAAGGAGCGGGGCAATCGTGATAAGATCATTCTTACCACCAAAGTAGGTTCCAATCCAGGAAAAGAAGGCAGAGATGTGTCAAAAAATTACATTTTAAAGGCCGCAGAAAATTCTTTGCGACGCCTACAAACAGATCATATCGATCTTTATTTCACCCACTGGGACAACGAGGCCACGCCTGTAGAAGAAACTCTGGAGGCTTACCAACAGCTTATCAAAGATGGAAAAGTTAGACATATTGGAGCCTCCAACCTTTCTGCGGAAAGAGTTAGGGAATCTTTGGCCGCCGCCGAAGAAAACAACCTTCCAAAGTACCAGGTGTTGCAACCCGAATACAGCCTCATGGAGCGCAAGAAATTTGAGGAGGGATATTGGGAAATAGCCAAAGAATATGATCTCGGCGTCACCTCCTACTTCTCCCTCGCCAGCGGCTTTCTAACCGGAAAATACCGCAAAAAAGAGGATATTTCGGGTGCACGTAAAGAGATCGTGGAAAAATACTTTAGTGAAAAAGGCATTAAGGTTCTGGACACTTTGGACAGCATCTCAAAAGCGCACCATGTTTCCAACGCAGCGGTGGCTTTACGCTGGATCATGAACCGCCCCGGTATAACGGCACCAATTGCCAGTGCCACAAAAAGCAGTCATTTAAAAGCTTTTGAAGAGGCCGTTGCTCTTAAACTTTCGGGAGAGGAAATGTCAACTCTCAATGAGATTAGTAAGTAGACTTTAACTTCGTTCATATTTGTTGGAGTGCCTACCGGTAGGGGCTCCAACAAATATGAATGAAAATCAATTTTTCAACTTCTCAACCAGCTCCTCTTGAGACACAGATAATTGCTCTCCAGATCTCATGTTCTTCAAGGTGAACTTTTCGTTGCTCATCTCTTCTGCCCCGGCCAAAACCACAAATGGAATATCGCGCTTGTTGGCGTGGTTCATCTGTTTTTTCATCTTGGCTTCATCGGGATAAAGTTCTGCAGCAATTCCTGCGCCACGTAACTTTTTAATCGCCTGCAGGCAGTAAAGGCTTTCGTTCTGCCCAAAGTTAATAAACAGTACTTCAACATTTTGCGCGACAGTTTCAGGGAAAAGTCCCAGCTCCTCCAGCACGAGATAGATCCTGTCAAGCCCAAAAGAAATCCCTACACCACTCACATCGTTTAGTCCGAAGATTCCGGTAAGGTCATCATAACGACCGCCGCCGCCAATGGAGCCCATTTTTACCTTTTCGGGAGCCGAAACTTCAAAGATGGCACCCGTATAGTAGTTGAGTCCGCGGGCAAGGGTAACGTCCAGGTCCAGTTTCGCCTTTTCCAGGCCAAGTGCCTCAATGCCCCTGCTAATAAATTCAAGCTCCTCAATTCCTTTCCTACCTACTTCAGAAGTAGAAAGTATTGTCTTTAGCACCTGGATCTTTTCGGAAAAATCGCCTTTAAGATCAAACACTCGTTGTATTTTTTGAATGGCTTCGGAAGAAATTCCTTTCTCCTGCATTTCCTTTTTCACTCCCTCCTCGCCTATCTTGTCAAGTTTGTCCAGGGCTACTGTAAAGTCGATCAATTTATCAGATTCCCCAATCACTTCAGCAAAACCTGAAAGCACTTTGCGGTTATTGATCTTGATGGTCACGCCTTCCAGCTGAAGCGAAGTGAACACAGCATCATACAATTGTACAAATTCAACTTCCTGCCAGAGACTGTCGCTGCCCACCACATCTGCATCACACTGAAAGAACTCTCTAAAACGCCCTTTTTGAGGCCTGTCTGCGCGCCATACCGGCTGGATCTGGTAGCGTTTAAAGGGAAATTCCAGCTCGTTTCTATGCTGCACCACGTAACGCGCGAAAGGCACGGTAAGATCATAACGCAAGGCTTTTTCACTGATAGATGACGTGATCTTAAGGCTGTCTTTTTCTTCGTAAGCGCCCTGGTCAGCCTTCCGAAGGAAATCTCCCGAATTGAGGATCTTGAAGATCAAACGATCTCCTTCTTCCCCGTATTTGCCCATAAGCGTGTCAAAATTTTCAAAGCTGGGCGTCTCTATGGGTTGAAACCCGAATTTACTGAATTGCTCCCGTATCTTTTGAATTATAT
>JBAVJE010000266.1:0-13693 GCA_049687615.1 Salinimicrobium sp.
GGGTGGGACTTCTAATGATGGAATTTATCATTACTCACATGGTCAAGGTGCATCCCATGGCGCTCATCAAATATTCGGAATTAAAAAATGCTGAAGCAAAAAAAATTATCGCAGAACTTTCCGCAGGCTATGAAAGTAAGGAAGATTATTTTGTAGATCGTTTGTCTGAAGGGATTGCAGTTATGGCGGCAGCTTTCTATCCTAAGGAAGTTATCGTTCGCATGAGCGATTTCAAAACCAACGAATATGCAAACCTTATTGGAGGAGCGCAGTTTGAGCCGCACGAAGAAAATCCGATGCTCGGATTCCGCGGGGCCTCACGTTACTACAACGAATATTACAAAGAAGGTTTTGCTCTTGAATGTAGAGCCATCAAAAAAGTAAGGGAAGAAATGGGGCTGGAAAATGTCAAAATTATGATCCCTTTCTGTAGAACAGTAGAAGAAGGAAAAAAAGTGATCGAAATCATAGAGCAAAACGGTCTCAAAAAAGGGGAAAAAGGCTTGGAAATTTACGCGATGGTTGAAATTCCCAGCAATGTTATTCTGCTTGAAGAATTTGCTAAAGTTTTTGACGGTTTCTCCATAGGATCCAATGATTTAACTCAACTCACCTTGGGAATTGATCGCGATTCTCCTTACATGGGATCTTTATTTGACGAAAACGATGAGGCTGCCAAAAAAATGATTTCACTTGCCATTGAAAAGGCACGAAAAGCAGGCAAAAAAATAGGTTTATGCGGCCAGGCGCCAAGCGACTTTCCCGAATTTGCCGAGTTTCTTGTGAATGAGGGAATCAGCAGTATTTCTTTTAATCCGGATGCATTACTTAAAGGGATTGGAAATATCAATAAAGCTGAAGAAACCAGATCACAAATGGTTTAGCTAAAGATAAGTTTCTGTTTCCGGTAGCTGCGGTTAAGGTTATTATTAAACACTTCCTGAGATATGGTGACGTCAAACAGGGAAAGTTCAGGTATGAATAAAACTGAAAACCGCTGCTACTGAATATGCTCTCCAAAAGCAATTTGGTCTAGAAGCCTCTGGAATTTTTGAGTTCAAAAATAACATTCGAACGGTTTTCCGGGTCTCTTCTATTTTTATTAAACCGAAAGCCGTTCTTTCCTAATAATCTCTTTGAATTCTCATTTTCAAAATGTGTGAATGCCTCGATTTTATCAAGGTTCAAATCTTTAAAACCATATTCAATAATTGCTTTTAGAGCTTCATCCATAATTCCTTTTTTCTGAAATTCAGGATCTAAATCATATCCTACTTCAGCAATTTTACTGTCCTGAGAAAAATTCCACAAACAAATTGTTCCTATAATTTTTTGGCTTTTTTTTAAAGTTATACCCCAGGAAATTGATTTGTTTGTTTCAATATATTCATGCAGTTCTTCAATAAATTTTTTAGCATCAGAGATACTCCTGGTTTTTCTGTTTTCAGGTCTTTCAATAAATTTTGTAACAGTCTCATCTGAACGCAGAAATAGTATAACGTCTGAGTCTGATGATTCAATTTTTCGTAAGAGAAGTCTATCTGTCTTTAATACCGGGAAGGGTTTAAATTTCATTGAAATCCTGTTTTTTTTGTTTGCACCTAACTTTAGGTTAATGGCTAAGATCTTAATTTTTTCTATAAGTAATATTTCTTTCCTCTCCCTTGATCATCTTAAATTCATCCTCGTTAACACTAATCCTAATCACATCCTGCCACCCGCCATGGCTTTTCAAGCACAGGTTATCATGAGTGAGACGTACCTCCAGCCAGTGTTTTCGATAGCGGCATCTAAACCGGATTTGTCTTACATTCTCCGGCAGCTGTGGGTTAAAATAAAGACATTCTTTTCTGAATTCCATCCCGGTATAGCAGCGGTGTATAAGATCTACCGTGCCGGCCATTGCTCCCAGGTGAATACCTTCTGCCGTGGTGCCCCCTTGTATGTCACGAAAGTCACTCACCAAGGCTTTTTTAAAGTCGTGCCAGGAACGTTCGCGGTGAGAACGGGCCAAAACCCAGGAATGCACAACCTTACTGAGAGTGGAGCCGTGAGAGGTGATGGCCTGGTAATAAGAAATATTATCAGGAATGTGCTGGCCTGCATCAAATAAATATCCCATTCTGTCAAAGATTAACTTTAGTTCTTCGGCAGAGAAAAGATAGAACAACATCAAGACATCGGGCTGTTTAACGGCTTTGTACTTCTCAACGTCATCGCCCTCATTTTCCAGGATTCGGTCGAGCCTTAATGTTTCACCATGGTCTTTGCGGTATTTTTTCCAGTCAAGGTCCTGTAGCCTCTCAAAACCTTCAAATTGTTCAATGATCTTTCCCTGATGGACAAAGGGAATGAACATGTTCCTGCTTATATTATCCCATCGCTGCAAATCTTCTTCCTGCACATTCAACAATTCCATCAGGTCATTGGCCCTTCGCGTGTTAAGAATTTTAATGGTTTCCATAGCATGTACCAGGCTCCATACTGCCATAAAATTGGTATAGGCATTATTTTTTAAGCCCTGCTCCTCAGAATCTGGATAAGCGGTATGATATTCATCTGGCCCCACTACTCCATGTATCTCATATTTCTTACGTTCTGAATTATAAACCACCTTGCTGGCCCAAAATTTGGCGATCTCCAGCATGAGTTCTGCACCATAAAAAGACAGGAACTGCAAATCTCCCGTGGCTTGAAAATACTGCCAGATGTTGTAGGCAATGGCCGAGTTTACATGGCGCTGCAAATAAGTATTGTCTGGCAACCAGTTTCCCGATTCGGGATTAAGGTGGATCTCCTGACTTTCTTCTCTTCCATTACTACCACTTTGCCAGGGAAACATTGCCCCTTCATAACCTTCTTTTTCAGCAGCATATCGGGCTTCGGGCAGGCGCCTGTAACGGTACATCAATAAGGCCCGGGTTAATTCAGGAATACTGATATTATAAAAAGGAAAAATATACAGTTCATCCCAGAAAATATGGCCCCGGTATGCCTCTCCATGCCAGCCCCTTGCAGGGATGCCGGAATCGAGATCAATAGTATTAAGAGTAAAGGTTTGAAAAAGGTGAAAAATATGCAGCCTTACCAGCAATTGGTCATTCCCGTCATCGGCCTCAAGTTCGATATCGGCCTGTGCCCAAAGATCGCTCCAGCTCTCCCTGTGGAATTTCCTGATCTCAGCAAAGTCCCTTATCCGCTTTACCGTTTTTTTGGCCTCGGAAAGCGGATCTGAAATTGCTTTATCTTTTGAAGTAAACAGCGTCAGAATCTTTTCAATTCGCAACTTCTTTTTCACTTCCACCGAAACGTCCAGTTCCTGTGCGACATACTTCTCCTCATGCACGGTCCTGCGATCAACAAAGGAATCATAGAGATCAAAAAAGACCGATGTTCTTACAGCCTGGGCCATAACAATTTCTGACTGGCTGCTCATGACCTTCAGAAAAACCGAATCTTCTTCAAAATTCCCTTTATCCAATAAGCGTAGATGCTGGTTGTTTAAATCTTGATACCGGCTTACCCCTGAATTCACCACTCCCCCGTCCAGGCCTGAATGTATAGTAATTTTACCAGACCAGTTTTGAGGCACCACTTCCCATTCAATAGCTGCCACATGCATATTATTCATACTAACAATGCGTCGGCTGGTAAGAAGGGTTTTATTCTCCAGGGCATCTGAAAATAAGATCTTTCGCTCCAGAATTCCTTCTTTGAGATCCAGTTCTTGCTGAAAGTCCAATATATTCACCTTATCAATATCGAACCATTCGCCTCCTTCAGGCTTAAATTTCAAAATAGTCCAATCTGGCCACCTTACCAGGTCTTCGTTCTCAATGATGTGACCCTCTATCTCAGATTCCAGCCTGTTATAACCGCCTGCCAGGTAAGTTCCCGAATAATGCAAACTCGGGTCTGTACTTCCCTCCATAGAACCACGGGTGGCAAAATAGCCATTACCAAGCGTACACAGAGCTTCTCTAAGCTTTTCCTCTTCCGGGGCATACCCAGAATATTTAACTTTCCATTGTTCCATTTTTGACACCTGTAGGTTTTAATAATTGGCTAAAAAATTGCTTTACTTCCTCAATATCTTTGAGCGAATAATCGGCATAGGTTTGTTGCCCATGTTCCCCCACCAGGATTCCATAACCATTGGCTATGTACTTAAAAGCGTCTTCATCGGTCACATCATCCCCTATGTAAACCGACAAAGGATTTTTCTCTGCAGTTAGCTCCTTTTTCAAAAATTCTGTCGCTTTACCTTTATGCCAGTCAATGGCTGGTCGTATTTCAATAACTTTCTTTCCACCTCCCTGTTTGACCTGTGGGTATTTTTTTAAGACTTCAGAAACAATTTCATGAACCTGCGGCTCAAACTCCTCTTTTACCTGCCTGTAGTGAACTGCGAGAGTGAACTTCTTCCGTTCAAAACCAACTCCTTTAATGTTTTCTAACTTGCTTTTAAGGATAGGTTCAAGCTCGTTAAAAACAGGCATAACTTTGACCGCTTCTACATGATCTTTTGAAAATCCCCCGGGTCCAGATATCTCAAAACCATGACTGCCTGCATAGAAAATCTCCGGCAGCGCAACCCGCTTTTTTACATCGGCTAAACCACGACCACTTACTATAGCTACCGGGAATTTTTTTGACAGCTTATGGACCAAATCTCTCATTTCTTCGGAAATAACCGCATCTTCATGATGTTCCACAATGGGAGAAAGTGTACCGTCGAAATCAAGGAAAAACAAGAGAGACTCATGTTTAAAAGTTTTAGAGAGCTCATCGTAATTTTTTAAAGCTGAAGGTAAATCTGAAGGATTTTTCGCTTTTTTAAATTCCAGATCCAACTCCCGAAGGTTTCCTACCACCACATCAGCTCCTTTTTTCAAAAGCTCCTCATCTTTAGAGGAATTCATTATCCCAATCACCAACCTAAAGCCACCCGCTTTTCCAGCGGCCACACCTGCCTGTGCATCTTCAACAATTAACGACTCTCCGGGCTCCACTCCTAATTGCCGGGCTGCCTCCAAAAAAATATCGGGCTTAGGTTTTCCGGGTATATTTTTTTCCTCTGAAGTGATTCCGTCCACTCTTACTTCAAATAAATCTTCAAGACCAGAAGTCTCTAAGATTTCCTTGCAATTTTTACTGGAAGAGATCACAGCGGTTTTTATTCCTTTAGCTTTCCAGGATTGGATCTGTTCCACGTTTTTTTGATAAACCTCTACCCCTTCTTCGGTAATCAATTTCTTATAAAGCCGGTTCTTATGATTCCCAATTCCACAAATAGTTTCAACATTATCTTCGTCCTGTGGAGAACCATATGGAAGATGCACAGCCCGGGATTCAAGAAATTGTGCAACACCATCATATCGAGGTATACCATCAATATATTTGGGATAATCAAGTTCAGCGTTATAAGGAGCAAAAGGTTCCTTCTCATTCTCCTTCCTGCGGAGATTGTATTCATCAAAAGCCATTTTCCAGGCTTTAGAGTGTTGAGCAGCTGTTTTAGTAAGAACGCCGTCGAGATCTAATATCGCTGCTTTTATATAATACTTCATAAATGCTATTTTAAAATTATTTGATCAGTTCACTACTTTGAATGACGACGGCCGATACAGCATTTGCATTAGGCAATTGCAAGGCTGAAAAAAGCCATATTGCTATAGATTTGCTCAAATTTCCCCAAACAAAAATAGGGGTAGAATTAAGCTTTCCGCGACGGGTTATAATTTGGATCCCTGGACGGCATCTTTATCACATCTCGATTCCTTTCCCTTTCTCAAATTCACAAGCTTTGCACTATTCATGCACCATTAGATTTCATCAATGAAATAAGCTGTTCATATAAAGGTTGAACATCCTTTTTCTGAAGAAGTTCGGTGCCAGGGGATTTAATGGTCGCACTCCCACAAGCCAGTCCATACAAAACAGCTTTTTCAATGGGTTGCCCTGCGGAAAGGCTATAGACGATTCCCGCCACCATGCTATCACCTGCACCTATTGAGCTCACATGATCAACCTGAGGGGCAGGATAATGTTTTACCTGCCCATCTGTGGCTAAAAGTGCACCTTCGGCTCCCAGTGAAAGAACAATGACCTCTATAGGATATTTGTCGAGTATTTTTAGCAGGAGACCTTCTTGCTGTTGTTCATCTTGTGCCTGCTCCCCCGCCAGATCCTGCAATTCATTTTTATTTGGTTTTAAAAGAAAAGCCCCTTCTTCCAACACTCCCTCATAAGAACTACCCGAAGTATCCAGGACGAACTTCAATTTGCATTTATTAGCTCTTGCTGCTGCCCTGGCATAGAAGTCGGCCGGAGCACCGGGAGGAAGGCTGCCGCTGGCAACGAGGAATGATCCTGTTTCGCATTTATCCACCTTTTCCAGCAAGGCTTCATACTCTGCAGGCTGAAGTTCTGCACCCGGAAATCCGAAACGGTAGAGTTTCCCTGTTGAAATTTCGGTAATAGCAAAATTCTGCCGTAGGTCATTCTCGACCTGTACCGGATCTTCTTTTACCCCCTCCTTTTTTAAAAGATCAGAGAAAAGCTTGCCGGTATGGCCACCTTTCGTATAAACAGCTGTCGATTCTCCTCCCAGTCTCTTGATCACACGGGAAACATTTACTCCACCCCCTCCCGGATCGATAATGGGTTTCCCGCACCTAAGCTTCTCATATGGCTGAAACTTTTCAGTTTCTGAATAAATATCCAGTGCAGGATTGGCGGTAAGAGTGATGATCATTGCTAGCGAAATAAATTAATATAACATGTTCTCTAATTTACTGATAATTTGAAACATACCACTCTACAAGCTATCAATAACCAACTAAAATAGCAATGACATTTATCATTCTACATATAGCATTTCCTTCGTAGATTTATAGGATTCCGCAGCATATCAAATACTAATTCCGAATGTCTAAAGATCCACATCACTTAAAAGCTAAAGAAGTATGCAACCGGCTTAAGGTTGATCCAGGCATGGGATTAACCGCTGAAGAGGTGGAAAAAAGGCTGTTAGAGTATGGAAAAAACCGGCTGCAGGAAACCAAACCAAAGAGTGTATGGATCATATTTCTGGAACAATTTCTTGATCCTGTGATCTATATTTTGGCAGGTGCTACCCTCCTCGCCTTTATCTTCAACGATATTCTGGAAGGTATTGCAGTTTTAATAGTCATTCTTATCACGGCTGCTATTGGCTTTTTTATGGAGTGGCAGGCGCTGCGTTCGGTGGAGGCACTTCAAAAACTGGTACAGACCTTTGCAAGAGTTTACCGCAACGGCAGGGAACAACAAATAAACCAGAGCCTTGTAGTACCGGGAGATATTATTTTACTTTCTGCGGGAGACGTGGTCCCGGCTGACGCCCGAATTCTGGAAGTCTCCAGCCTTGCGGTGAAGGAAGCTGTCCTTACAGGAGAGAGCAATCAGGTAGAAAAAAAAGAAGACTCGCTTCCAGAGGAAACCACTTTAGCTGAACGCTATAACATGGTATATAAAGGCACTATAGTGTCGAGAGGCAGAGGAAAAGCTGTAGTTGTCTCAACGGGTGACAAAACGGTAATTGGCGAAATTAGCAGCCTTACTCGTGAAGCGACAAAAGACCGGACTCCATTAGAGAAAAAGCTGGGGAAACTTAGCCGCCGGCTTATCTGGTTAACTATTATTCTTGCCATCATAATTGCAGTTTCGGGATACCTCCAGGGAAAACAGGTCGTGCTCATGATCGAAACAGGAATTGCCCTTGCTATAGCTGCCATTCCTGAAGGCCTTCCTATTGTGGCGACCATTGCACTTGCCAAAGGAATGCTCAAACTGTCCGACAGAAATGTGGTGATCAAAAAACTGGAAGCGGTGGAAACTTTGGGTGCTACCGGTATAATATGTACCGATAAAACCGGTACACTCACCGAAAACTCTATGGCAGTTCACAAAATAGAATTACTGGATAAGGAGTTGTCCCCGGAACAATGGAGTGACAAAGAATTCAAAAATATTTCCAATAATATTCAGAACTTTAAAGAACTTCTTAAGGTGGGGGTGCTTTGTAATAACTCCCAAAAAAAAGAGGGCAAAATTATAGGAGATCCGGTGGAGAAGGGCCTCATCACCTTTGCCGAAGAAATCGATAATGACGTTCAAGAGATCCAAAATAAATATCCGCGTGAACAGGAAATTCCTTTTGATGCCGAGATCAAGAAAATGGCCACTGTTCATAAAGAAGGAGAAAGGCATTTTGTAGCAATAAAGGGTGCTCTGGAAAGCATTTTGGAATCCTGCGATAGTGTGATGACAAAAGACGGAGAGGAAATTCCGCTGCAGGATAGGGAGAAGTGGCTGCAAAAAGCCAATAAGCTGGCCGCATCCGGAATGCGGATCCTCGCCTTTGCCTGTAAAAGAACTATGGAGGCTCCTGAAGAAAAAGAGATTTTCAATAACCTTACTTTTCTGGGCCTCGTGGGCTTTCTTGACCCTCCGCGAAAAGACATTGCAAAGGCTATCGAAACCTATCACAATGCGGGGATTAAGGTTGTAATGATCACCGGCGATCATCCCGATACAGCCCGAAAGATAGGGGAAGAAATTGGTTTGGTAAATCCAAATGACCCATTAAGGGAGGTGATCCATGGGAAAGATGTACCCGAACCGGGAGACCGAAGTCCGGAAAAAGAGAAGCAAATACTGGCAGCCACTGTTTTTGCGCGAATGGCCCCCAAACAAAAGCTGGATCTTGTTGACCTTTATCAGAAGAATAACAAAGTAGTGGGCATGTTGGGAGACGGAGTAAATGATGCCCCTGCCCTAAAAAAAGCAGATATAGGGATCGCTATGGGAATTAGAGGAACCGAAGCCGCCAAAGAGGTGGCTGATGTAATTCTAATGGATGACAAATTTACCTCTACCGAGCTGGCTATAAGGCAGGGTCGTACCATATTTGAGAATATAAGACAATTTGTGGTTTACCTGTTGTCTTGTAATTTGGCAGAAATCATTTCGGTTGCAGCTGCCTCTTTAAGCAGCCTGCCGCTACCACTACTCCCGTTACAGATCCTCTTCCTGAACCTGGTTACCGATGTTTTTCCTGCCCTGGCCCTGGGTTTGGGGAAAGGCGACAAGCTGGTGATGGAACAACCACCCAGAGATCCCAAAGAACCTATTCTCACTCGTAAACACTGGAAATCTACCATAGTCTATGGATTGTCGATTACCATTACCGTTATAGGTATAACTGCCTATTCCTGGCTATGGCGAAATGAGCCGAGGGAAGTGGTCAACAATATGGCTTTTTATACCCTTATCCTTGCCCAATTGCTGAATGTTTTCAACCTTCCAAAGCGCCACCGTTCGTTTATAAAAAATGAGGTTACTCAAAATCCATGGATATGGGTGGCACTCATTTTTTCACTTCTTATCGTGGTAGCCGCATATCAAATTCCTTTTATGGCAGAGGTGCTTTCCCTGGTCCCCCTTAGCCTGGAACAATTATTAATTATTGCTGCTTTTGGAGTGGGTGGAGTAATAATTACCCAAATACTCAAAAGATTAGGAGTGGTCAGTTAAGCTTACCCCTACCTTTTAAAGGTTTGTCGGGCTTTTACTGATTAATATCATTTGTAAATATTAAAATAGAACCTAGTTTAATAAATCAAAATCATATACTATGGACAGTTTTCGCACCAGGCCAGAAACAGACTTTATACATAAAGCTGATTGGGAGGGATTATTTATTCTAAGCCGTCATCTCAAGCGGGATGTAGAATTTTACGTTGAAGATTTAAATTTTCTCAACAGGCTAATTAATAAATATGCTATATGGGTGAATGAAGATGAGAACCTCCAGGAAGTAAAACTGGTACAGTTCGATCTTCATAAACTCATCAAAAAAGGCGGGTCACTTGTGGAAAGGCTACAGGGTCACATGCATAAATTGACCGATACTATGATGAAAAAAGGAACAACAGACCCCGATGATCTGAGAAAAAGACATGAATCTATGGAAAAGGAAATATCACAATTTGTGAACAACTTCAGAAGGATTAAAAAAGAAGTCTTCCGCATCTCAGAAAAAGTCATTGGAGCTGAAAAACTGTCAGACAAACTGTAGAAATTTCTAAAATTAGACCAGTAATATCTGGTTTTCAGCATAAAAATGGAATTTTGGGTTGTAGTACAACTCAAAGTATCTTAACTTTATTAGAAGGATCAAACCTGAAGCATGCAGAATAACTACACGTCCACCTCAAATTTTTCCTCCTTCTTTATAGAAATTGGAGCCCTCGCGCGTTTTGCCGGTCGTTTTTTTAAGGTGGCATTTTCCCGTCCATTTGAATTTCGGGAGTTTTTAAAGCAGTGTTACCAAATGGGGAATAAATCGCTGCTATTAGTAGGGGTGACTGGTTTTATTTTGGGGCTGGTTTTCACCCTGCAGTCTCGTCCTACCCTTCTTGAATTTGGTGCAATTTCCTGGATGCCTTCCATGATTAGCATCTCTATTGTGAGAGAAATTGGCCCTGTTATCATAGCCCTTATTTGTGCTGGAAGAATTGGCTCCAGCATAGGAGCCGAACTTGGTTCTATGCGTGTCACCGAGCAAATTGATGCCATGGAAGTATCGGGCACCAATCCGTTTAGATTTCTTGTTGTTACCCGTGTTCTTGCCGCAACTTTAATGCTGCCCTTGCTTATATTAATGGGCGATTTAGTTGCTCTCTTAGCTTCAGCCCTCGTTGAAAATATTAAAGGAAATGTTTCTTTCCTACTTTACATGATGGAGGTACAGCAGGCAATTGACTTTAGCGATCTTTTACCGGCGACTATAAAGTCTTTCTTCTTTGGTTTTGCAATTGGCCTCGTGGGCTGTTTTAAAGGCTATAATAGTAGCAAGGGAACCGAAGGAGTAGGAAAAGCATCTAATTCGGCAGTGGTCTTTACGAGCCTCACGCTTTTTGTTCTTGACTTTTTGGCGGTATTTGTTTCAGATATGATTTACGGCTAATGGAAAAACAAGTTCAAAATACTTCCGCTTCCGCTTCAAAAAAGCCGGTCATTCGAATCAAAAATCTTTGTAAAAAATTCGGAGACCAGGTGGTGCTTGACAACTTTTGTCTTGAAATGTATGAAGGTGAAAACCTGGTCATAATGGGAAAATCGGGTTCAGGAAAATCGGTGATGATCAAGTGCCTTGTAGGCCTTATGGAACCGGACAGTGGGGAGATCGAAATTCTTGGACAAGATATATTAAAACTAAGGCGCCATGAAATGGATGAGCTAAGAGCTGAAATTGGGTTTCTTTTTCAGGGTAGTGCGTTATATGATTCAATGACCGTTCAGGAGAATCTTGAGTTTCCTCTTAGAAGACATCTAAAAAAAAACACCGGAAATAATACCGATGTCCTGGTGGAAGAAGCATTGGAAAATGTGGGGCTGGCAAAAACTAAAGAATTAATGCCGGCCGAACTTTCGGGAGGAATGCAGCGGCGTATTGCCCTTGCCAGAGCCCTAATCCTAAAACCAAAGATTATTTTATACGATGAACCCACTACCGGACTGGACCCAATAACTTCAAAAGAGATTATTCTGCTCATGATGAAAGTGCAGGAAAAATTTCATACGTCCTCCCTCATTATAACACATGACGTGGATTGTGCACGTGTGATTTCGAACAGAATGATTCTGCTCCTGGATGGAACTAATTATGCCGAGGGAACTTTTGCAGAACTAGAGGCTTCTCGAGATTCAAAAATTAAGGCATTTTTCAAATAGAATTGATATGAGAAATAGAAATCTACAAAACCTGAAATTAGGCATTTTTACGATCGTAGGATTGCTCATATTTGTTGCTGCCGTTTACTTTATTGGCAACAGGCAAAATCTTTTTGGAGATAATTCCCGCATCACTTCTGTTTTTAAGAATGTGAACGGATTGCAGGCAGGGAACAATGTTCGTTATGCCGGGGTTAATGTGGGCACTGTCAAAAAGATCAATATTGTCAATGACACAAGTATTGCCGTTCATATGTCTATTGATGAAAGTGCCAGGCAACTTATTAAGACCAATGCTACGGCTGCAATAAGTTCAGACGGCCTGGTGGGCAGTATGATCATAGATATCATTCCGGGGGAGGCTAATGGTTCCCGAAGCATCAAGTTTGGCGACACCATTGGCTCCATTAGCAAGGTTGCTACAGCCGATATGTTAAGCACGTTGAACACTACTAACGAAAATGCCGCTCTTCTAACCGCAGATCTTTTAAAGATCACCAATGCCATCAATAACGGAGAAGGTACGCTTGGTGCCTTAATCAAAGATGATAGTATGGTTATAGATATAAAGCAAAGCCTTATAAACCTTCGCAGGACTAGTGGGTCGGCAGCTGTGACAATAAACAACCTGAACAGGAAGATTTCGAAAATAAATTTTGAAGGAAATTTAGCCGGCGTGCTGTTCAACGACAGTATCGCAGCCTCAAACCTTTCTGAAATAATAGTAAACCTAAACAACTCTGTAAAAGAAATTGAAGAAATGAGCGCAAGTTTGAATGCTTTTTCAGGAGAAATCCGATCCGGAGAAGGAGTTCTTAATTCAGTTATTAATGACACCACAATTGTAAATCATTTAGAGGCCACCCTTAAAAATGCTGAAGAGGCGAGCAAAAAACTGGATAAAAATATGGAGGCGCTGCAGCATAATATCCTTTTTAGGGGGTACTTTAGAAAAATCGAAAGAAGAAAGGCCCGGGAGGCCGAAAAAAAATAATTACAGAATGATGATTGTCATTCTTTTAAAAATTGCTTTGGCGTAACTTCATCGCTCCAATATATAGATCATGAAAAAGATCATTTACACAACAGATTATTCAGAAATTTCTGTCGCCGCCCTTCACTATGCGGTCACCCTGGGAAAACTTCTAAAGATGGATGTCATCGCTTTGCATGTCTACCCTTCCGCAGAAGAAGACCATGAAAAAGACAAAAAAGAGGTTAGAAAAGAACATCAAGAAAAGTTACTCAAGTTTTGTAAGACTCATCTTAAAGAGGAATACGAAGCCTCTGAACTAACTGTCGCTGCCATAAAGGGTAACAATGTTTCACAGGCAATTGCCGGCTTTATCCGGGACATGCAAGTGCACCTTGTCATAACCGGGGCTTGCGGCACGAAAAGGCTTAAGGAGATGTTTGTGAGTAGCACCACCAAAGATATGATCAATTCCTCCCCCTTTCCGGTTCTTGCTGTGCCTGCAGATTATGAGTCTCACAAAATAATGAACATACTATTCGCGACCACTTTAGACGAAAGGGATCTAAACCAATTGGAAGATCTGGTCGCTATCATGGCTCCTGCCAAACCAAAGATCGATATTCTACACATCACCCATAAAGAGGGAGAAGCTGCAGAGGTCGCGCTCGATGAATTCAGGAAAAAGGTTGAGGAAAAGATCTCTTATGAGAATTTTTTCTTTAGGTACATTCATTCAAAACAAATATTTGAAACCTTACGTGCTGCAATTAAAGAGACCAAACCCGATCTTATGTTGATGCCAGACCGCACAGAAAAAAGCGAAATGGACAAGATCATCATTCGGGACAAGACAAAAAATCTTCAATCCTGTACTCAGGTGCCGTTGTTGAGTTTTCCCGCAACAACCTAGTAATAAAAAAACTGCCCGAGAAATCT
>JBAVJE010000267.1:0-1588 GCA_049687615.1 Salinimicrobium sp.
CCCGAAACCCCAAGCGCTTCAGAATGTCTACTGTAAGTCCCGATAAGCTCTTCAAAATAATTTGAATTTAAGATGACATCATCATCAAGAAAACAAACGATTTCTATTTGTTTATCTAATTTGGAGATCCCATAATTCCGCTGCCTGGTTAAGCCCCTTTCTTCTTTATTTACTTTGTGATATTGCAAATTAGAATAGGTTTGCTGTAATAGTAATCCCTGTGTTTTATCATCAAAAGAGCCATCCACCACTACAATTTGATGGGGATATTTAGTTTGCACTTCAATAGATTGAAGCAATTTCACCATGGCTTGGGGTCGTTGATAGGTACAAATGATCAACCCGAATTTCATGCAGTTTTCTCTTTAACATTAACCTCCAGCAGCAATAGCTTTTTGGCCCATTTTTTACTAATCTTCCAACTCTCCCTCATCTCCTTGATATACTTAAATGGATTCCTCACCGATTGCTTATTATAAAATTTAAGTAGCAGGGAAGTTTTAAAACCTTTCAGTTGTTCTTTTGAGTAGTATTTAAGCGCATAAACCATTAATGTTGGTGAAGGTTTAGGTTTAATGTTTTCCCGCTCCCATTCCTTAACATGTTTTTCCCTGAAGCCCCCCACCGTGGCCTTAAGATGATGAATAATAAGACCGGGATGGTAAATTATATCGCATCCAAGGTTGCGCAACTGCATGCCATAATCCATATCCTCTCCATATCCATGCTCAAAAGCGGGTGAAAAGTTCACTCTCCTGGCAAAGGAGCCTAAAATGACACTATTCCCGGCTCCAAAAGTACCCCATTGTTTTGGTACCGTAAAATTCATTTTCTCTCCAGCTTGCAGATAACTGGTAGTCAAGCCATCTACACCGTATTTTTTTATTTCTTTGAAGATATTTTCTATCAGATCCTCCCCAAATCTTTGATCATCGTCTGAAAAGAACACCCAATCGGCAGTGGTTTCAGAAAGAGCTAAATTTCTGGCATGGCATGCTCCGGTTCGATGAATGAAGTGGTGGATAATTTCAAAAGGCCATTTTTCATTTTCTAAATAATCCAGTTTAGTAACAGAAGTCGCATCAGGATTTTGTTCCACAATGATCAACTTTTTCGGAGGTTCAGTCTGCCTGGAGAAATCCTTTAGCACATGGTACAAATGATCTGGCCTGCCCATTGTAGGAATGATCACGTCTATTGCATCTGAGACCTTAAGACTTCGAACAGAAGCCACAGGAATTCCCGACAGATCTACTTTTTTCTGAAAATATTTCTCTTTCTTAAAACCTCGCAGGAGAGATTTTAAAGGAAATTCATTTTCATATTTATAAAGACACCAGGTAAGGATCACCAACCATACACTATTGTAGTGCTGAAACACAAAAGTAAAAAGTTGTTGTCGGGAAGCGGTATGGACTATAGATTTAACCGGAGGTTCTTTTACAAGGCCGGGCGCGCTGTAACAGAAGAGAGAATTTTGCTGGCCGAGTTTAGCAACTGAATTTAAAAGATATTCAAAATTCCCGATCCTGCCCATCAAAGACTTAAATTGCAATAATACTTTCGAATTTATCCCGCCAACATCCTT
>JBAVJE010000268.1:0-2879 GCA_049687615.1 Salinimicrobium sp.
GTTAAGGATAATGAATTGGTCCTTATCAAAAGGCCAGGTATCCGCATTCTTTTCTGTTGGGTTATAGGTATAGAACACTTGATCATCTACCGAAAATTCCATCTTCTGTGCAGTCCAGTTTATAGCATAGACATGAAATTCTGAAGTGGCATCCGGCACAGGTTTGCTGCCATGGTTTATAGTTCCGCCGTAGCTGGAAGGAGTATGTATAGCGGAAAGTACCGTCCCCGGATTATTACCGACATGTTCCATAATATCTACTTCTCCACATGCCGGCCAGCCCACAGTGTTAATATTGGAACCCAGCATCCAGATTGCTGGCCAGGTACCACCTCCCTGAGGAAGTTTTGCCCTTACTTCAACTTTACCGTATTTAAAATTGAATTTACCTTGAGTCTTAAGTCGCGCCGAGGTATAAGCTGCACCTTCATAATTTTCTTTACGGGCCGTGATCTTTAGCAGGCCGTTTTCGACTTTCACATTTTCCGGCCTGTTGGTATAATACTGGGATTCGTTATTTCCCCAGCCACCTCCGCCTATATCATAACCCCAATTTGCGCTGTTGGGAGTACCGGGCGTATTAAATTCATCTGCCCAGGTCAAACCTGGAGTAACATAAATGGTAATGGTTTCACTTGTGGAGATAAACTTATCTGCATTGTAGGCAGACACAAAAATTTCATAAGTCTTGATACCAGAACCGGTATAAGTATAGGAAAGAGAGGTCTTGGTAGTTTCAAGGGTTTCCCCATTACCAAAGTTTATTTTATATAAGGTCGCATTTTTAGCGGAAAAGTCAAGGTTAATCTTACCGCTGCCATCGCCGTTGGGATTGCTAGCGGAAACTCCCTGTATGCTTAGTGTCATTACAAGGCCAGTGGGTGAAGAATTGCCATCGTCATCGGGAGAAGAGCTGCTACAACTTAGGAGCAAAATAGACAATAAGAGTATGCTTCCCCATCTGAAATTCATTAATTTCTTCATATGGAAAATGTTTTTTATAGTAAATAAAGGCTAAGCTTTATAAAATACCCAGAGCAATTATCTGCTCTGGGTATTTATATAAGAATTTTAGGAAGCCGGAACCAACCTGACATACCATGCATTTCCAGGTTCAGTACCCTGAACTCTCAAGTATACATAATCCTCTGTGATTTCAAGGATTTCATATTCTTTAAGCACGGCACCATAACCAATAAAGGTGTCATTCCCAACCAACTCAATACTAGTTTTAGTTGAAGGGGTAGAAGCAGGAATACCTGAACTTGAAGGAATAAAATTGAACGGAGAAGTACCACCGGTATATCCGTCATAACAACCTTCATCTCCCTCGTCTGGAATTCCTGGCAGAGTAGTCAAATCACCTGTTTTTGTAAATACTCCGTCTGGAGCACTAACATCCAAAGTGAAATTCTCACCTTCTTTTTTGAAAGTGAAGGTTGCAGTATAGAAACAATTACAACACTCTGCTTTATCTTCTATTCCTGCTGAATACCACTCAGGCCACACTGAACCATCATTATATGGACCAACTCCAAAATGTCCGGATGTGGACTTATCAACTACCCAGGTTTTTGATCCATCACCAGTTAAGTCACTTACCAATTGCGAATCGGGAGTGAAAACACTTTCCACGGTAATATCTTTGGTAACCGTTGTAGCCGCTCCACCTGGACCGTAAACTACCACTGTAATCCTGTAATCAATAACACCGGGTTTAGTAAACTGCTTGGTAATCTCCCCATTAAATGGAGTCAGATTAATTGAATTAGCAGTTCCAAAATCAATTTTATAAGCCAGCGCATCGTCTGCATCGACAGAAATATGTACTACTCCAGATCCATCCCCATTAGGGGTGGCCTCAGTTTGCCCTACGATTTCGGTATTTATAACTACGTTTGAGGGTGCATTAAGATCACCGAAACTGTAATCCTCAGAGGAGCACCCCACTAGGAACAACAATAGAGTAAAAACAGCACCTAGTCCGTATTTTATATTTGTTATCATAATTTTAGTTAGTTAAAGTTATATTATCAAAATAGATTACCTCTCCTGTACCTTCAGCAGCATCATTGAATCTGAATACCAATTGAGTAAACTGAGCGTCATCAGGAATAGTGTCTATATTACTGAAATCGAAGATAATCTCTTCCCATTCTCCCGATTTTGTTATCGGCATTTTAACGACTGCCCCGTAAGGGTTAGCTGAGTCGGTTCCAACCGCCCATTCAAGTTCCATATTGATCTTCTTACCAATATTAGCCGGATCGGGATTGTACACCATCATGCTAACTTTTTGCCCATACTCGAAATAAATTGGAATATTCAAAGGACTATAAGTTCCACTCCAACCGGCGTGACCGTTGGTAAACATTCCTACTTTATCACTGGTATTGATACCGGAAGCATCTGGATTATCTACGGTTGCAAATTGTTGTTGACCCCAGTCATCAAAAGTTCCGAAAAATGCTACATCGGGAATTTCATAATCGATAGGTAAACCGAAAAGATTTTTAGTTTCTTCAGTCGTTGCTGCTCCTCCACTTAGGGCAACAACTTTTAAAGTAAATGGAGCTCCCGTTGCAGGGTAGGTATGAGGAGGTAATTCTTCTCCAACTGCCATTGGAGTCCCTGTTTCGTTTTCAACATCACCATAATATACCAAAAATGAATTCGCATAATCTGCTTTTGCACTCACCTTCATATTTCCAGAAAGACCGATTGAAACATTTTCGGGTGCCCTGTAAATAATAGAAAGCGGGAATTCTTCAGTTGTAACTTCCCCTCCTACATTTTGAGCAGAAATTGAAACATTATATTCTCCTTCGGGATAAGAATGGGTAGCATTCATTCCTGGAGATACGGTAACAGGTTCTCCA
>JBAVJE010000269.1:0-8292 GCA_049687615.1 Salinimicrobium sp.
TGACAACAATACCGCTACGCATTCCAACCTGGCCCCAAACCGTAACCTCATCCTCAATAACCACGGCTCCTGCAATTCCTACCTGAGAGGCGATCAAGCATTTTTCACCAATCACGGTGTCATGTCCCACCTGTATGAGGTTGTCCAGTTTCGTGCCTTTGCCAATGGTAGTATCCCCGGTTACTCCTTTATCAATGGTACAGTTGGCCCCTATTTCAACATGATCTTTAATTACCACCCTTCCACCGGAAAGCAGTTTATCAAAACCTTCGGGGCGGTTCTTATAGTAAAAGGCATCGCCGCCAAGAACGGTCCCGGCATGAATGATTACATTATCGCCAATCACCGTATTGTCATACAGGCTCACATTTGAATGAATCAAACAGTTCCTTCCAATCTTCACATTGTTGCCCACAAACACGTTTGGCTGCAGCACAGTGCCTTCGCCTATTTCTGCGGAAGGAGAAATTCCCGTAGAAGATTTTTCAAAAGGTTTAAAAAATCGTGTAAGTTTATTGAAGTCTCTAAAGGGATCATCTGAAATCAATAATGCTTTACCTTCGGGACAATCGACTTTTTTGTTGATCAAAACGATGGTCGCGGCCGAATTAAGGGCCTTATCATAATACTTTGGGTGGTCAACAAATACGATATCCCCCGGGGTCACCACGTGAATTTCGTTCATTCCGAGTACCGGAAAATCTGAATCGCCAACGTATTCCGAAGAAATGATTTCGGCGATTTGTGCAAGGCTATATTGTTGCGGAAATTTCATCTTATGCAGTAAATAATGAGCTAAAAAAAAGAGGAGTTAAAAATGCTCTTTTTGACTCCTCTTTCATCGCTACTCTTTGATTCTTTCTTTGTAAGTGCCTTTATCGGTTTCGACTTTTATCTTGTCGCCTTCATTTATAAAAAGCGGAACGTTTACCTCTGCTCCGGTTTCGACTGTTGCAGGTTTAGTCGCGTTAGTGGCGGTGTTACCTTTCACTCCGGGTTCGGTATGAGTGACTTCCAGGATAACACTTGCAGGCATCTCTACAGAAAGTGGCATTTGATCTTCGGTATTGATCAAGATAGTCACAACTTCTCCTTCTTTAAGAAGGCCGGGCGCATCAAGTGCACCTTCGGTAAGCCTGATTTGCGTGTAATCTTCAGTATTCATAAAGTGATAAAATTCATCATCGCTATAAAGGAACTGAAACTTATGGGTTTCCACTCTTACATCTTCAATTTTGTGTCCTGCAGAAAAAGTGTTATCAATGACCTTTCCTGTAGTTACGCTTTTTAGTTTTGTGCGAACAAAAGCGGGACCTTTACCCGGTTTTACGTGAAGAAATTCGATGACCTTGAAAATGTCATGGTTGTAACGGATACACAATCCGTTTCTAATATCGCTTGTACTTGCCATTTGTTTCTTATTTAATTTGAACTAAAATATCCTTTCATGATTCCACGCTGGGAATTCTTGATAAATTCTAAAATATCGTCTCTTTCGGGAGTGGCTTCCATTTCGGCTTCAATAATAGCCACAGCCTGAGAGTTATTGTAATTTTTTTGATAAAGGATTCTGTAAATATCCTGAATCTCGCGAATCTTTTCCGAAGAAAAACCTCTTCTACGCAAACCTATAGAGTTCACACCTACGTAAGAAAGCGGCTCTCTACCCGCTTTTACGAATGGAGGCACATCTTTTCTCACAAGAGAACCTCCGGTAACGAAGGCATGACTACCAATGCTGCAAAACTGTTGAATGGCTGCCATTCCGGCTAAAACCACATAATCACCAACATTGATATGACCAGCGAGGGTACTGTTGTTTGAAAAGATACAATTGTCACCAACCACGCAGTCATGAGCGATATGACAATAGGCCATAATCCAGCAGTTCTTCCCTATCTTGGTCTTCATCCTGTCTGTAGTACCGCGATTGATGGTTACGCACTCTCTAATAGTGGTATTGTCTCCAATTTCGGTAATGGTATCTTCATCATTAAATTTCTTATCCTGTGGCACTGCAGAAATAACGGCTCCGGGAAAAATGCTACAATTCTTACCGATTCTTGCCCCTTCCATAATAGTAACATTCGATCCTATCCAGGTGCCCTCTCCTATCACCACATTGTTGTGGATAGTGGTAAATGGTTCAATTACCACATTCTTCGCGATCTTCGCCCCAGGATGCACGTATGCTAAGGGTTGATTCATAGTGTTTATTTTTGTTTTACAATTTGTGCCATAAGGATGGCCTCTGTTACGAGTTTCCCATTGGCATAAGCGTATCCCTGCATCTGGCAGATTCCTCTTCTTATTGGCGCCAGCAGTTCAAGCTTAAAAATGAGCGTATCTCCCGGTACTACCTGCCTTTTGAACTTCACGTTATCTATCTTCATAAAGAAAGTGAGGTAATTCTCGGGATCAGGCACAGATTTAAGAGCTAAAATTCCGCCGGTCTGGGCCATGGCTTCAACCTGCAGCACTCCAGGCATCACCGGTTTTCCCGGAAAATGCCCTACGAAAAATGGCTCATTCATAGTGACATTTTTGACACCTACCACGGTAGTTTCTGTCAATTCGATGATCTTATCGACAAGAACGAATGGAGGACGGTGCGGTAAAATGTTCATTATCTCATTCACATCCATTAAAGGTGTGGCACCCAGGTCGTACTTAGGTACGTTATTCCTTTTTTCAGCTTTGATGATCTTGGAAAGTTTCTTGGCAAACTGGGTATTAACAAAATGACCCGGTTTATTGGCAATTACCTTCCCTTTAATCCTCACCCCCAAAAGGGCCAGATCTCCAATGACATCTAGCAACTTATGTCTTGCCGCTTCATTGGGATAGTGCAAATTTAGATTATCAAGAATTCCGTTAGGTTTAACCGCTATATTATCTTTATTAAAGGCCACACGCAGTTTGTCCATAGTTTCGGGACTTATTTCTTTATCTACGTAGACAATAGCATTATTGAGATCTCCTCCCTTTATAAGACCGGTGTCAAGCAAAGCCTCAAGTTCATGAAGAAAGCTAAAGGTTCGGCAGTCGGCTATCTCTTCTTTAAATTCTGAAAGTTTGTTCAGGGAAGCGTTTTGTGTGCCCAAAACTTTTGTTCCAAAGTCAACCATTGCCGTCACCTGATATTCATCGGCAGGCATTACAATAATCTCACTTCCGGTCTTTTCATCGCGGTAGGAAATCACCTCATTAACTACATATTCTTCCCTTTTGGCATCCTGCTCTTCAATTCCCGCATTTTCAAGGGCAATCACAAATTCCTTAGATGACCCGTCCATAATAGGAGGTTCTGAGGCATTGAGTTCAATGCGAAGGTTATCTACTCCCAAACCAACACAGGCGGCCAGAACATGTTCTGAAGTATGAATTTTCACGCCATGTTTCTCAAGATTGGTGCTTCGTTGAGTGTCTGCCACATAGCACACTGCAGCTTCAACTTCGGGCTGTCCCTCTAGATCGGTTCTTACAAAAACTAAACCTGTATTGGCCGGGGCCGGTTTAAAGGTAAGAGTAACTTCATCTCCCGTATGAAGTCCAACCCCTTTCAAAGAAACTTCTTTCTTTATGGTCTGCTGTTTAGCCATTATTTGTTCGTTTTTTTTCAAGTTTGGTTAAGCGCTCCTCTATTTTGGGTAAATTTCTGAAATGTACGTAGGATTTATTAAAATTGTTATATCCAAAGGCAGGTGACCCCTGGATCATTTCGTCATCTTTAATATTTCTTCCTATTCCCGATTGGGCCTGAATTTTTACTCTGTCACCAATGTGCACGTGACCAACAATTCCCACCTGACCTCCAATAAGGCAGTTTTTTCCGATTTTTGAAGAACCTGCAATCCCCGTTTGTGCTGCAATTGCCGTATTTTCTCCTATTTCCACATTATGGGCGATCTGGATCTGGTTATCGAGTTTAACACCATTTCTAATCACTGTGGAACCAAGAGTCGCACGATCGATCGTCGTTCCGGCTCCAATATCCACATTATCTTCAATAATTACGTTTCCTATCTGCGGAACTTTAGAATAAACTCCTTCCTGGTCTGGAGAAAAGCCAAAACCGTCGGCTCCAACGATCGCACCACCATGAATGACACAGTTGTTGCCGATCACAGTTTCTGAATAAATTTTTGCTCCGGGGAAGATGACCACGTCATTTCCAATTTTCACATTGTCACCAATAAACGCGTTAGGAAATATCTTTACGTTATCACCAAGCTCTACGTTATCGCCCAAATAAGCAAATGCCCCTAAATAGAGGTTCTCTCCGTATTTTACGCTTTCAGAAATATAGCTAGGCTGCTCGATCCCCGATTTATTTAGCTTTACCTGATTATAATATTCCAGGAGTTTAGAAAATGCACTATAGGGATCTTTTACTTTAATTAAAGTGGTGGTAATATCTTCTTCGGGAACAAAGCTGTCACTCACTATAGTGATAGACGCCTTTGTAGAATAAATATATGAGGTGTATTTTGGATTGGCTAAAAAGGTAATGGCACCTTCAGTGCCTTCCTCAATCTTGGCGAGTTTATTAACTTCAACTTCAGGATTGCCTTGTACCTCTCCCTCTAATATTCCTGCTATTTGTGCTGCTGTAAACTTCATTCTGGCAAAAGTAAAAAAAATGAGTTAATCTTTCTGTTTTGGGTAACAGATATAAAATTTGGTTACAGGCCGTGACAGGGCCTTTAAATTAAAATTATCTGAAGCCTTTACAACATCGGTGATCTTTCCGCTTTTATGAAGTATACAAATCTTCTCGTCCTCCTTCTTATAGGCCAGGTTTGATATTTCTCCCGAAAACACGAAATATCGAGCCTCTTCTTCGGAAATATTCCTGCGCTGCATCAGGCTTTGCAGGTGTTGCTGAATTCTCTCCTGCTTAATGGGTTTTTTCTTCAGTTTCACCTTTAAAAGATCACGGTTAATGATCATTTTACACAAATTGCTCAACACGAAATCCTCGTGATGCACCCATTCTTTCATAGCCGAAAGAATGTCATAGTCGTCAAGCTGAGAAAAAACTTCCAACGTTTCGGAAGAAAAATTTTTGGCAGTGATCTGGTTCTTTAGAAAGTATTGCAGCGCCGAACTACCATAAAGCTGCTCTCCAGAAAGGACCAGTTCTTTTGCCCTTTTTAAGACCCTAATAAGGAGCTGTTCTGCAACCACCCCGGTCTTATGCAAATAAACCTGCCAGTACATGAGCCGCCGCGCCAGCAGGAATTTCTCTACAGAATAGATTCCTTTCTCTTCCACCATCAGCACGTCATCCACCACGGTAAGCATACTTATAAGCCTTTCGCTATTGATATTTCCTTCAGCCACCCCCGAGAAAAAACTGTCTCTTTTCAAATAATCCAGTCTGTCCATATCCAACTGACTTGAGATCAACTGACATAAAAACTTCCGTGGATATTTTCCGCTAAAAAGTTCAATGGCCAGAGATAGCTTTCCTCCAAAATCTTTATTCATCTTTTTCATGAAAAGACCTGAAATGGCCTCATGACTCACGCCTTCCACAATACTATGTTCCATAGCATGAGAAAACGGCCCATGTCCAATATCATGAAGCAAAATAGCTATTTGAAGCGCCTCTTCCTCTTCGGCTGAAATCTCTACCCCTTTAAGCCGAAGCACCCGAACGGCCTTTTGCATAAGGTGCAGGCACCCAAGGGCATGATGAAAGCGGGTATGATGGGCACCCGGATATACAAGATAAGAAAGCCCCATTTGGGAAATTCGCCGCAGTCTTTGAAAATATCTGTGCTCAATAATCTCGAAGAGCAGCTCGTTAGGAATGGTAATAAATCCGTAAATTGGATCGTTTAAGATTTTAAGTTTGTTTCTTGGAAGCAAGCCGGGTTTTTTATTTATTAAGTCCAACAAAGATACACATATGAATGATATCAAAATACTTTGGGTAGATGACGAGATCGACCTCCTAAAACCACATATCCTCTTTCTGGAAAGCAAAAACTATAAAGTTTCTACCTGCCAGAGTGGTACAGAGGCGCTGGAGGAGATTGAAAAGGAGAATTTTGATATAGTTTTCCTGGATGAAAACATGCCCGGACTCACGGGCCTCGAAACACTTTCTGAAATCAAAGAGAAGCAGGCGAACGTGCCGGTGGTGATGATCACAAAAAGTGAAGAGGAATACATAATGGAGGAAGCAATAGGTTCTAAAATTGCCGATTACCTCATTAAACCGGTGAACCCGAACCAGATTCTTCTAAGCATCAAGAAAAACCTTGATCATTCCAGGCTTATTTCAGAAAAAACCACTTCCAATTACCAACAGGAATTCAGGAAGATATCTATGGACATGGCCATGATCAACTCCTACGAGGGCTGGACAGAACTTTATCAAAAGTTAATTTACTGGGAACTTGAACTTGAAAACATCGAGGATACCGGGATGTTTGAGATCCTCGAATCCCAAAAGTCTGAAGCAAACTCGCAGTTCTGTAAGTTTATCGATAAGAACTATCCTTCATGGTTTGACAAAAACGCAGATGCTCCTATCATGTCTCATACTCTATTCAAGGAAAAAGTACTTCCCGAAATAAGCAAAGAGCAGCCCACTTTACTGGTGGTGATAGACAACATGAGGTACGACCAATGGAAAGCATTTGAACCCGTGATCAACACGTATTATAAGAAGGAACAGGAAATACCTTTTTTCAGTATCCTGCCAACTGCTACCCAATATGCACGTAATGCGATCTTCTCGGGATTAATGCCGAGTGAAATGGAGAAGCTCCACCCAGACCTTTGGAAGAACGACATTGATGAAGGCGGGAAAAATCTTCATGAAGAAGAGTTTCTGCAACGCCAGTTAAAAAGACTGGGGGTAAATATCAAACACGAATACCACAAGATTAGCAGTTTAAAGGCAGGCAAGAAACTGGTAGATAATTTTAGAAGTCAAAAGGATAATGATCTTACGGTTGTGGTATATAATTTTGTAGATATGTTGTCCCACTCCAAAACCGAAATGGAAGTGATAAAGGAGTTGGCGTCAACCAATAAATCTTATCGCTCCCTTACCCATAGCTGGTTTAAGAACTCGCCCTTACTGGAGATCATCCAGCAGGCGCAGAATCTTGGGTTTAAGCTAATCATGACCACCGATCATGGTACTATCAATGTAAAAAATCCTTCAAAGGTAATTGGAGACAAGCAAACCAGTTTAAATTTAAGGTACAAGACCGGGAAAAGTCTCACCTATGAAGAAAAGGATGTGCTGGCAGCACCTAACCCGAAGACGATCCACCTGCCTACCATTAATATGAGCAGCTCCTTTATATTTGCCAAGGGAGATCTCTTCTTTGCCTATCCCAATAATTACAATCATTATGTGAGTTATTACAGGAATACCTTCCAGCATGGAGGGGTTTCAATGGAGGAAATGATCATTCCGTTTTCGGTCTTATCACCTAGATAGCAAGTTTTTACGTATATTTGACCACCCAAAATTTGTATTTAACTGAATGGAAGTCACCTACCTTCTATCTAACATTGCAACTGTAGCCCGTGAGGTCCTACAGAAGTCCCGAAGCAAAACGCTCTTATTCTATGGGGAAATGGGCGCGAGTAAAACCACTCTTATAAAGGAACTTTTAAAGGAACTTGGTGCCGATGATGCCGGTTCCAGCCCCACTTTTTCCCTGGTCAATGTTTATGAAACTAAAAACGGACCTGTCAATCATTTTGATTTTTACAGGATCAACGACGAATCTGAGGCCTGGGACATAGGTTTTGAAGAATATTTACAATCTAATGCGTGGAATTTTATAGAATGGCCTCAAAAAATTGAAAATTTTATAGAAGAAGACCATCAAAAGGTGGAGATCAAAGTAATAGATGAGGGGCTTAGAAAGTTAAAGTTATGTTAATTTTGAAGAAAATTTTCTAGGCTGAGGCGTTTTTATGTCGTAAGAATTTTCTTTCTAATTTTGGAGATAAAGAACCAAATTTACATTCAGAACATACATATAACGGAATATCGAATATTTTTAACTAATTTAGTTTTAATACAATATTTTAAGAAAATAAAGATTTTTCCTTCAAAAAGGCGGCAAAAGTACGAATAATGTACTAATTATTAGAGATTTAGTTTTTTATAGGTTTGACATATCAAAACGAAACAAAATAACCTACAAAAACATAATCATGAAAATTAAAGCTATTCTTTTCGCCGTATCAATTTTTGGAGCCACTTTATTTGTAACTTCAAACCCCGACAACAACGACAACAAAAATGAAATT
>JBAVJE010000270.1:0-8981 GCA_049687615.1 Salinimicrobium sp.
TTACATTTTTTGACACCCTATGGCATCAGGATTTTTTTTCCAGGTATTCCTTCACATTATAATCTATACGCTCTGCGATATTTGAGATGTCGGCTTTTATGAAGGTCTCCCCGGTGATCTGCTCATAAAGTTCTATGTACCGGTCTGATACAGACTGGATATATTCATCGGTCATTTCAGGAATTTGCTGCCCCTCTTTTCCCTGAAATCCATTTTCAATTAGCCACTGGCGCACAAATTCTTTTGACAACTGCTTCTGCGGAATTCCGTCTCTTAGTCGATCCAGATAACCTTCAGCATAGAAATAGCGTGACGAATCAGGCGTGTGGATCTCATCGATAAGCACGATCTCCCCGTCTTTTGTTTTTCCGAATTCATATTTGGTGTCCACCAAAATTAGTCCATGATCTTTGGCCAGTTCACTTCCGCGAAGGAACAGTTTTCGGGTATAGACTTCCAGCGTATTGTAGTCTTCTTCAGAAACCAATCCTTTCTCCAGGATCTCTTCCCTTGAAATGTCCATGTCATGTTCTCCCGAAGCAGCTTTAGTCGTTGGCGTAATGATTGGCACCTTAAAAGCTTCATTTTCTTTCATGCCTTCAGGCATGGTTTCTCCACACAAAGTTCTTTTCCCGTTGGCGTATTCTCTGGCGGCATGGCCTGCCAAAAAACCTCTGATAACCATTTCTACTTTAAAAGGCTCACAATTTTTACCTATAGCAACATTAGGATCTGGAGTGGCCTCAAGCCAGTTGGGCACGATATCTTCGGTCGCTTTCATCATTTTTGTAGCGAGCTGGTTAAGGATCTGCCCCTTGTAAGGAATTCCCCTTGGCATCACCACATCAAAGGCTGAAAGCCTGTCGGTTACCACCATCAGCAATCTACCGTCTTTTAAAGTGTACACTTCTCTCACCTTACCTTTATAGACAGATTCCTGTCCGGGAAAATGAAAATTTGAATCGATTATAGTATTCATGTTTTGAAAGTCTTTTCAAAATTAGAGATCCCTCGTTCGGGACCTCGAAATTTTATTTATTCTGCTGTTTCTATGCGCTTATATGCCGAGATAATTTGTTTTACCAGCTTGTGCCTTATCACATCCTTATCATCCAGGTGAATGATGCCTACTCCATTTACGTCCTGTAGCACCAGAATAGCTTCTTTAAGCCCTGAGACCACGCGCTGCGGAAGGTCAATCTGTCCCGGGTCGCCGGTCACCATGAATTTGGCGTTTTTTCCCATTCGGGTAAGGAACATTTTCATTTGGGCATGAGTGGTATTTTGCGCTTCATCCAGGATCACAAAGGCGTTATCAAGGGTTCGTCCTCTCATAAAGGCAAGGGGCGCGATCTGGATAGTGCCTTTTTCAATAAAACTTTCCAGTTTTTCGTGAGGGATCATATCGCGAAGTGCATCGTATAATGGCTGCATGTAAGGATCTAATTTTTCCTTAAGATCTCCAGGCAGGAATCCGAGGTTTTCACCTGCTTCTACCGCGGGCCGGGTCAAAATGATCCTGCGCACCTGTTTCTCCTTAAGTGCTTTTACGGCCAAAGCCACCCCGGTATACGTTTTTCCGGTACCGGCAGGGCCAATCGCGAAGACCATGTCATTCTTTTGCATGAGCTCTACGAGCCTGCGTTGGTTTGGAGTCAGTGGTTTTATTAGTCTGCCGTTCACCCCATGCACCAGGACTTCACCGCTTTGGTTAGAAGTATCGTAATCTTCCCGCTTTTCGCTGGTGAGCACCCTTTCCATGGTGTTCTCATCCAGTTTATTGAACTTCCCATAGTGATCAATGAGCATATTAAACTTCTTGTCAAATTCTTCAAGCAGGTCTTCGTCTCCGTAGATTTTGATCTTGTTGCCCCGGGCTACTATTTTAAGTTTAGGAAAGTACTTTTTTAATAGCTCGATATGGGCATTGTGTTCTCCAAAAAATTCCCGTGGATTTATTTCTGAAAGTTCAATAATAAGTTCGTTCAAAAGCAGCTGGATTAAATTTAAAAAATGTCCTAAATATCTTTAGATTTGCAATACAAACTTAGCAAATTAAAAGTTTCAAGTTAACTAAAAATATCCTAAGAATTGCCCATGTCCATAATAACCCTGACCACAGATTTTGGTGAAAAAGATCATTTTGCAGGGGCAGTTAAAGGAGCCATTTATTCTGAATTACCCACGGCAAAGATTGTGGATATTTCCCACTCTATTGCCCCATTCCATATAGCCGAAGCCTCCTACATCATAAGAAACGCGTATAAAAGTTTTCCCGAAGGCAGCATTCACATCATTGGAGTAGATTCTGAACTCACTCCCGAAAACAAACATATAGCCCTTAAACTGGACGGGCATTATTTTATTTGTGCTAACAATGGCATTCTCTCTCTTATAGCTTCAGAATATATACCCGAGAAGATCGTCGAGATCAACATTCACGACAAGGTGGAAAGCAATTTCCCTGTACTTGATGTCTTTGTAAAAGTCGCGGGCCATCTCGCCCGGGGCGGAACCCTCGAAGTCATTGGTAAAACTATTCCGAAGATCAAACAGATCAAAGAGATGGAGCCTTTCTGCAATACAGAACAAAACCAGATTAAAGGCAGCGTGATCTACATTGATAACTATGGGAATGTGGTCACCAATATTTCAAAAAAGCTGTTTGATAAGGCCGGGATGGGCAGAAAATTCACGATGAGGGCAAGAACTGCCACTTTTGACGAGATACATCATACCTATAGTGACGCGATCAATTTTGACACAGATCAACTGCACAGGGAAGATGGAAAGAAACTGGCGATTTTCAATTCCGGAGGCTTCATTGAGCTGGCCATCTATAAGAGCAACCCCAGCACCGTTGGCAGTGCCTCAACCTTATTTGGCCTGGAATGGAGAGATACCGTAACGATCACGTTTGAAAGCTAGTTAATGGTTATTTGTTATTTGTTATTTGGGATTTGGGATTTGCTAATTGATAACTGTTTATTGTTAATTGAAAAAGAATGTTTGTAAGAATAGTAAAAATGACTTTTGAGGCTTCCGAAATTGAGAACTTTCAGAAGTTATTTCAGCAGAACAGGGAGAAAATTAGAGGCTTTGAAGGCTGCAATTTTCTTGAACTTTACAGGGACAAAAGCAATAATAACATCTTTTTCACGTACAGTTACTGGGAAGGTGAGCAAGCCCTAGAAAATTATCGGACTTCTCCCCTTTTTAAGGAGGTATGGAGCAATACGAAAAAATTATTTTCGGCCAAACCGGAAGCCTGGAGCGTGGAGAAAGTCTGGACATCAGACCTTAGCCGTTAGTTGAGAGACGGGAGACGGTTAAAGGATTTATTATTGGAATGTCGTGGTTTGGCTATAACACCAACCTACAAATATCAAATATTCAATAATCAATATTCAATATTCAATATACAATTAAGAAGTGTTTGCAGTTTTAAAGAAAGAAATTAATTCCTTTTTTGCCAGCCCGATCGGCTACCTGGTCATCGGATTGTTTCTGGTGCTCAACGGGCTGTTTTTATGGGTTTTTAAGGGGGAATATAACATCCTGGACAATGGTTTTGCCAACCTTGCTCCTTTTTTCAGCCTTGCACCCTGGATCTTTCTCTTTTTGATTCCGGCCATCACTATGAAAAGCTTTTCCGAAGAAATAAGACAAGGGACTTTAGAACTCTTGCTTACAAAACCACTCAACCCCTCGCAACTTGTTTTGGGCAAATTCTTTGGTGCCCTGGCACTCGTGATTTTGGCATTAATTCCCACGCTGCTCTACGTTCTTACGATTTATTACCTGGGCAAACCGGTTGGAAATCTTGATTATGGGGTGATCACAGGCAGCTATTTTGGATTAATTTTCCTTGGGGGCTGTTATACGGCTATTGGTATATTCGCCTCTATACTCTCACCAAACCAAATCGTTTCTTTTATTCTCGCGGTTTTTCTATGCTTCATTAGCTATTTCGCATTTGAGGCGCTGGCAGATCTTAATTTGTGGAGTTTTGGAACTTTTGGAGCCGAAGACCTGGGTATAAGTTCGCACTACGAGAGCATTAGCCGTGGCGTGATCGATACCCGAGACCTGGTATATTTCATCACCTTTTCGGCCTTTTTCCTGGCCCTCACCAGGTTCAGCCTGAGCAGTAAAAAAGAATCCTGATGCGCACCAAAAACAACTTTATTAAAGGCCTTGTTCTTTTCGCATTTTTGGTGCTCCTCAATGTGATCTCTTACTTCGCATATGAGAGATTGGATCTTACGGTAGACCACAGGTACACGCTTTCTAAGGCAGCCGAGAAGATTATAGACAAAGCCAATTCGCCAGTCATCATTGATGTGTTCCTAAAAGGGGATTTTCCACCCGAATTCAGGAGACTACAAAGCGAAACCAGGCAGCTTCTGGAAGAATTTTCTTCGGAAAATCCCAATATAAAATTCAGTTTTGTAGATCCACTTGAAGATGGCGGTGACGCACAAGAAGTCGCCACCCGCTTCTATGAAATGGGAATGACCCCGGCGCGGATTAATGTCGTGGAAAACGGAAGAAACAGTGAGACCATTATCTTTCCCTGGGCGATGCTCAACTACGGAAAAAAGTCGGTAATCGTTCCTCTCCTGAAGAACAAAATTGGCGCCACTACTAAAGAGCGGGTCGAAAATTCTGTACAGCAGCTCGAATATGCCTTTGCCGAGGCTCTGGCGAAAGTGGTAGAGCCAAGACGAAAAAAAGTCGCCGTGATGCGTGGCAATGGAGAATTGAGCGATGCCCGTTTAGCCGACTTCCTTAAGAGCATCCAAAAATATTATTTTACGGCCCCTTTTACTTTAGATTCTGTAGCGGTGAGTCCCGAAAAAACTTTGGAGCAGCTCAAAGATTTTGATCTGGTGATAGAAGCCAAACCTGTTGAGCCTTATTCTGAAGAAGAAAAATACGTTCTGGACCAACATCTCATGAGCGGCGGTAAACAGCTATGGCTGGTCGAACATGTCGCCATGGAAACCGACAGCCTTTTCACTGCGACCGGTAGCGCCATTGCCCTGCCCCGCGACCTTAACCTAGGTGATTTCTTTTTCAAATATGGAATCAGGATCAATCCGTCTTTGGTAAAAGACCTTTATTCTGCGCCTATTGTACTGGCTAGCGGCAGCGGGAATAATACCCAGTTCAATCCTTATCCCTGGCCATATTTCCCCTTGAGCAGTTCCACAAAACTTCATCCCATTGTCAATAATATTGAAGCCGTAAAATTTGAATATGCCAGCCCCATGGACACGCTGGCCAATGCTCTCAAAAAGACCATTTTGCTGAGCTCTTCTCCACAAACACAGGTGGAAGGCCTTCCCAAAGAGATCAGCCTTGACCTTATCAATCAGCCGCCGAATCCTTCTGAATTTACTTCGGGAGAGCAGCCGCTCGCAGTGCTTCTGGAAGGAGAATTTACTTCGGTGTATAAGAACAGGGTGAAACCGGTAAAACTTACGAAGAGATTAGATCAAAGCCCCGCTACTAAAATGCTGGTGATCTCTGATGGCGACCTGGCAAAAAACCAATTGCAAAAGGGACAGCCGCTGGAACTTGGCTTTGACCCTTATACCGGTGCCACTTACGGCAACAAAGAATTTCTGCTGAATAGTGTAAATTATCTGCTCGATGATTCGGGACTTATCAATATCAGGTCAAAAGAGATTTCCATCGCATTTCTGGACCTTGCGAAGGTGGAAGAAAAAAGGACTTTTTGGCAGCTTACGAATCTGCTTCTTCCGTTGATCTTATTGGGACTATTTGGTGTCCTCTTCAACTTTTGGCGAAGAAAAAAATACGTGAAATAATAGAAAGTAGCTCAACAATACCCTCCAAAAATGCCATTTTTGAGACCTCTTCTGAATATGAATTTTGAAGCCTAATTGCGGCAACTTCGACCTTTTTTCCACATTTATTAACAATACTTCAGCAATATATTTATTAATGTTCTGATTTTTAAAAGTTTAACTCACTAAACATAAGTTTTCCTGTTAATAAAAAGTAGGAAGAGCTACCCCTATTTTTGAACGATTAAGATATATTTGTAACTGGATTAACTTATAATCAAGCCAATGAAATTTATTGTATCAAGCACTTATTTGCTGAAACAGCTACAAATACTCGGGGGAGTGATCAACAACAACAATACGCTTCCTATTTTGGATAATTTTCTTTTTGAACTCAACCAGGATGAATTGACCGTCTCGGCTTCAGATCTTGAGACCACGATGTCTGCTAAACTTAGCGTAGAATCTGAGTCTGAAGGGAAAATCGCGGTTCCGGCCCGTTTGCTGCTGGAGACTTTAAAAACTTTTCCTGAACAGCCGCTCACTTTTGTAGTTGAGGACAATAACACCATTGAGCTGAGTTCAAACCACGGGAAATATGCCCTGGCCTATGCCGGTGGCGAAGAATTTCCAAAGGCGGTAGCCCTTGAAGAGCCTAGCAGCACTACGATAAATGGAGATGTTTTGGCAACTGCCATAAGCAAGACCATTTTCGCGTCTGGCAATGACGACCTGAGACCAGTAATGAGTGGGGTGTTCTTTCAGTTCACTGCAGACCATCTTACTTTTGTAGCTACAGATGCTCATAAACTGGTAAAATACTCCAGAAATGATATTTCTGCGTCTCAATCTGCAGAATTCATCATGCCTAAGAAACCATTGAACCTGTTGAAAGGGATTCTTTCGGGATCAGACAGCGAAGTTGTTATTGAATACAATGATTCTAACGCGCGCTTTACCTTTGAAGATACCACGCTTGTTTGTAGGCTAATCGACGGAAAATACCCCAATTATGAAGCGGTAATTCCGAAGGAGAATCCAAATAAACTGGTGATCGACCGCGGACAATTTCTTAGCTCTGTAAAAAGGGTTTCTATTTTCTCCAACAAAACCACTCACCAGGTGCGTTTGAAAATCGCCGGGGCCGAGTTGAATATTTCTGCGGAAGATGTGGATTACAGCAATAAAGCCGAAGAGCGTTTGACCTGTTCTTACCAGGGTGACGATATGCAGATAGGTTTTAACTCTCGTTTCCTAACCGAAATGCTCTCTAACCTGAACGCGAACGAGGTGCAGCTGGAAATGAGCCTGCCAAACCGCGCAGGGATCCTTACTCCTGTTGACGGCCTGGATGAAGGCGAAAAAGTGACTATGCTGGTCATGCCGGTAATGCTGAACAATTAAGGCTGTGCTATTAGATAAAAAAAGACCTTTGAAAAATGACATTTTTCAAAGGTCTTTTTAGTTATTGGTTGTTACTTAATGGTGCCAAACTGCTTTCAATCGGCAGTTTTTAGTCAAAGAGTTGGCAGAAAAAAAGTGTTCCTTCGAACCTCGTATTTCTAACTTCCTAATTCCTACCACATAATTCTAACTTCGTACTTCTACTCTCTTACTCCTATTTAATGATCTCTATGGTCAAGGGATAAGAAGGGATCTCCCCGTTACTCACTTTGATCGCATTGATAATTGGAAATACAATAGAGATGATTCCAATACCTATTAGCAGAAATATTCCCAGGCCAAAAAGGGCTATCAGCGGAACGGACACAATGGAATAGATAAAAATGGAGATCTGAAAGTTCAACACCATTTTTCCATGAGCGTCCATGCCCAGTACTTTATCTTTTTGAGTCAGCCAGATCACCAGGGGCACGATAAAGCCCCCAATCCCGGTTACCAAATCCAAAAGTTGACTAAGGTGGGTAAGCATTAATAACTGTTTGTCTTCTCTCATGGTAGTTGTGTTTGAATAATTCATTTTGATTTGATTGATGATTATATTTCAAATATACGCTTTTAGATAGTACTATGCTATAAAAGATACTTAAATTTTTATTGCGGGTTGCAGGTTGCGGGGTTGTAGAGTCCTGAATAGGTTGACCTTTTTTCCGGTTTACCCCTTTTCTATCCCGAAGTGTCGGGAGGAGCCGGAAAAATGGCAGGAATTAAATTTAGTTGTTTATACCTGTAACCACGAGCGCCCGCCCGTCGGCCGACAGGGGAGCCAAAAGGCGACTGAAGCGATCTCCTCCTTCAGAAGTAGATCTAATGTCGACCTAATGATTCTAATCCCTATTGTGAGATTGCTTCAGTCAGTCCCCTCCCTTGCAATGACGATTTAAAGAAGGTTTTTCTGAGCAGTTGTTATGTGCATTTTTCAGGTCATGGATTCCATTTTTACATTTTACCACAACCTTATCCCGAGGTCTCGGGAGGGGTTGGGAAAATGGAGGACATCACAGAATCACTTCGTCACACCCTTACTCCATCACTCCATCACAACTCACAACTTCATACTTCATACTTCTAACATCATTTCGTTACTTTTGCACTATGAAATTGAACGACAACATCGTTGCCCTGGCTACTCCTTCGGGTGCGGGAGCAATTGCCATCATAAGGGTTTCAGGTCCCGACGCCATTCATCTTGTTGCGCCAATCTTTAGGGCTAAAAGCAAGAAAGACCTGCGGGAGCAGCATACGCATACGCTGCACCTGGGAAATATCTTGGACGGCGAAAGGATTATTGATGAAGTGCTGGTTTCCATTTTTCACGGACCTAAATCCTATACTGGTGAGAATACCATCGAGATCTCCTGTCACGGGAGTCCGTACATTCAGCAGGAGATCATTCAGTTGTTGATCAGGAAAGGCTGTCGCGCCGCCGAAGCCGGGGAATTTACCATGCGTGCCTTCCTAAACGGAAAAATGGATCTGAGCCAGGCCGAGGCAGTTGCCGATCTTATCTCTTCGGAAAACCAGGCCAGCCACCAGATGGCCATGCAACAAATGCGCGGCGGATTCTCCAATGAGATCCAGAAGCTGCGGCAGGAACTGCTGAATTTCGCTTCTCTCATAGAACTGGAGCTCGATTTCGCCGAAGAAGACGTGGAATTCGCGAATCGTGATGAATTCAGGAACCTCGTAAGCCGTATTCAGAAT
>JBAVJE010000271.1:0-5244 GCA_049687615.1 Salinimicrobium sp.
CCGCTTCAAATTCTGCCCGAGAATATTGAAAGAAATTATTCTCCCGAACAGTTACAGGCCTATGCCGACCTTTGGAATAAAGCAGAGCGAAAAATGATCATTGTGGGAGTTGATCAACCAAATTCTGTAGAACAAAAGTTTTTGGAAGCGCTGGCGAAGGATGGATCGGTCATTGTTTTTACCGAAACTACCTCCAACATTCATCAACCGGAATTCTTCACCCGCATTGACACCCTTATCGGGCCTATCGAAAATGATGAGAATCCACAGGAATTATTTGAGGCACTAAGACCCGATATTCTCCTCACCTTCGGCGGAATGATCGTATCAAAGAAGATCAAGGCTTTTCTACGGAATTACAACCCAAAACAGCACTGGCATGTTGATCCAAAAAAGGCATATAACACCTTCTTTTCTTTGAATAAACATTTCGAAACCTCGGTGGATTCCTTTTTTACAAATTTCCTTCCGCTAACCAAAGAGGTAGAAAGCAATTACGGCACTTTTTGGAAGGAAATGCGCGGCAAAAGACAGCAACGCCACGAGGAATACATGAATAAGATCCCGTATTCAGATTTAAAAGCCATGCAGTTAATCGTTCCAAAAGTACCGGAAAAACAGGTGGTCCATCTGGCCAACAGCTCAACAATTCGTTATGCGCAGCTTTTTAAGTGGGACGAAAGCCTGAAGATCTATTGCAACCGTGGTACCAGCGGGATAGACGGCAGCACCTCAACTTCAATTGGTGCCGCGATGATTTCAGAAGAACCGGTGTTGATGATCACCGGCGATCTTAGCTTTTTCTATGACAGCAATGCTTTGTGGAACAATTATATTCCAAAAAACTTCAGGATCATTGTTTTGAATAATCATGGCGGTGGCATCTTTAGAATACTTCCGGGGAATAAGAATTCAGAGACATTTGATACCTATTTTGAAACCGTTCATGACCTCAAGGCGAAGCCATTGTGCGATCTTTACGGGTTTGACTATGTTGCCGCAAGTTCTTCGGAAGAAATAGAACAGGCGCTAAATCACTTTTTTGACCCTTCAGAGAAACCGGCGATGCTGGAGATATTTACTCCGCGCAAGATCAATGATGAAGTTTTACTGAAGTATTTCAGCTTTATGAAAGACTGAAGCTTCAGCATTTAAAAGCTTTAAATTTAAATTACCTTTGCACCTAAAATAAGAATATGCTTGCTATTGGTGAATACCACAACCTAAAGATCGACAGAGATACAGAACCCGGACTTTTTCTAAAAGATGATGACGGCAACGAGGTATTGCTGCCCAACAAATACAAACCGGAATCTTTTGAACTGGAAGATGAGATTGAGGTGTTCGTTTACCTGGATCACGAGGAAAGGCCCGTCGCTACAACTCTCAAACCATTTGTCAAGCTGGACGAGTTTGGGTATCTAAAATGTGTGGAGGTTTCTAACATTGGCGCTTTTATGGATTGGGGCCTTGAAAAGCATCTTTTCGTGCCTTTCAAGGAGCAGGTAAGCAAAATGAGGAAAGGGGATCGCTATCTGGTATTTTGTTATTTAGATGAACTTACCGGCCGACTCGTCGCTTCGAGTAAGGTGAATAATTTCCTTACCAATTCTGAACTTACTATTGAACCTTTTGAAGAAGTAGATATTATTGTAAGCAATAAAACCGAATTGGGCTGGAATGTGATCGTCAATGAGCTGCACCAGGGGCTGGTTTATGATGATGATGTCTTTCAAAAAATTCAAACCGGCGATCGTCTAAAAGCTTACATTAAGAAAACACGTCCCGACGGAAAAATTGATGTTACGCTGCAAAGACCGGGTTATAGAAGTATAGAACCTAATGCGAAAGACGTACTTACTCATCTCGAGCTTAAAGGCGGCTTCTTAAAGCTTACCGATAAATCTTCTCCCGAAGATATTCAGAGCCAGCTGCAAATGAGTAAAAAGAGCTTTAAAAGAGCGATTGGAAATCTTTACAAGCAACGTCTCATCAATATTACTGAAGAAGGAATTCACCTTAAGGAAGATTAATAAGACTAATAGAAGTAGGGCGAGTAACGGGAGTAGTAACTGCGGCCGGTATAGGGCGAATAATTACCTTTGAACAGCCCGGATTGTGCTTCCCGCAACGCAGGATTTAAGGATTTTCCCGTAAAAGGATCATTATTTTTATCTGTACCGTGAATGGAAATTTGATTGGTGATGTTAATCAATCCGCCTTCTGAGTTTTGAAGCTGTGGCGCACCAAATTCCAGATCAATATAAGCGCTTTGGGTTTCATAACGCGTTTGTTCCATCATCGCTACCAAATTTACTTCCCGCTTCACCTCTTTGTTCCAGTTTACTTCCCTAATGCTAAGATTTGGAGAGGGAACTACGGGTGCCAAAAATGACAAGCTGGGTACACTTCTTTCTCCCAACCCAAAATCGGCGGTCTGACTCATAGATATCGCTTTAGGAACCTTAAATTCCTGTGCTAATCCCACAGCCGGGAAAAATAGAACCCCCAGTATTATAAATAGTTGCTTCATGAAAGAGCTTTTATAGTAAAGATCAAAAACCATACAAATATTGGAAAAGAAAGCGATGCAGGCAATTTTTTTATAATTCAGAGATAATATTTTGTTTTGTATGCGCATTATTTGAAACAAAAAACTGCCGCAAAACCCTTATTTTTACAAAAATTGAAAAATTATGACCAAACCGGAATATAAGACCGCAAAGGAATATGAGGACATTACCTATAAAAAATGTAATGGGGTTGCCCGTATTGCCTTTAATCGCCCCGAGGTTAGAAATGCCTTTAGGCCTAAAACCACCAGCGAATTGTATGATGCCTTTTATGATGCCAATGAAGATACTTCTATAGGAGTTGTTCTCTTGTCTGCCGAAGGTCCATCACCAAAAGATGGGGGATATTCTTTTTGTAGCGGTGGAGATCAAAAAGCCCGCGGACACCAGGGATATGTAGGGGATGATGGAATGCATCGACTCAACATCCTGGAGGTTCAAAGATTGATAAGATTTATGCCAAAGGCCGTGATCGCTGTTGTGCCCGGCTGGGCTGTTGGAGGCGGACATAGCCTGCATGTAGTTTGCGATCTTACTCTGGCCAGTAAAGAGCATGCTATTTTCAAACAAACCGATGCCGATGTGACCAGTTTTGATGGCGGATATGGATCTGCCTATCTGGCCAAGATGGTGGGGCAGAAAAGGGCCCGGGAAATCTTCTTTTTGGGAAGAAATTATTCGGCTCAGGAAGCTTATGAAATGGGGATGGTGAACGCTGTCATTCCACATGATGAACTTGAAGATACGGCCTATGAATGGGCGCAGGAGATTCTTGCAAAATCCCCAACTTCTATTAAAATGCTCAAGTTCGCCATGAACCTCACCGATGACGGAATGGTAGGACAGCAGGTATTCGCCGGGGAAGCAACACGACTGGCTTACATGACAGATGAGGCCAAAGAAGGAAGAAATGCTTTCTTGGAGAAAAGAAAACCGAATTTCGAAAAGAAATGGATTCCATAAATGATTTTTCCAATCTACAGGTGGATGTAAGTTCCCTTCCAAAATATGAGGAAGTGGAACTACAGCCGCTTGTGCCCAATTATCTTTTAAAACTTCATCTCAATACCACGATTGGTCTTTTATTTTTGATGGGTGGAGCGGTAATAGCCTATTCGTATTTTGAAGAATTTCGCGGCTATTTAGTGTTTTTGATCCTCCTTCTTTTTCTCATTTTTGGATGGACATACTTCAGCAATTATCAATTGAAGAAGAGAAGCGGTTATGCCCTGCGGCAAAAGGATATGATCTTTACACACGGCTTTTTGTTTCAGAAAACCACAGTTGTGCCTTTTAATCGTATTCAGCATGTTTCGGTAGAAAGAGGAGTGATCGATAAGCTCCTCAACCTTGCGACTCTTAAGATTTTTACTGCCGGAGGCTCAGGAAGTGATTTGAGTATTCCCGGACTTTTACCTGCTACCGCCTTTTCCCTGAAGGAAGAGCTCTCGAACAGAATGTCCAACCATGTCTAATTACGATTTTTCTGTTCCGCAGCGACAGTCGCAGACCGGCCTGCTCCTTATTTTTGCAACCTCTCTTTATCGGCTTATACGAAACCTGTGGGTTCTAATCATATTGTTTTTTGTGAGGGAGACAGATCAAAGAACGGTATTTCTGGTCATCCTGGGTTCGGCCTTTATTTTAGTGCTGCTGTTAGGCTACAGTATACTTTCCTTCCTGAAATTCAAATTTCACATCGATGCGGCAAACAAAGAATTTGTTCTTGAAAAGGGCGTTTTTGAATCTGATGTAACTAATATTCCTTTCGGAAAGATCCAGCAGGTTAATTTTAAAAGATCAATTCTGCAGCGCATTATAGGAGTTTACAGTGTGGTGATAGAAACTGCCGGAAGTCAGCAAAAGGAAGTGGAGATCAAAGCGCTTTCCGAAGAAAAGGCCAACGCACTTGCAGACCGGCTTATGGATCTAAAACATCGGGAAGTTGGTGAAGATTTTGAAACAATGCCTTCCGAAGAAATTTTAGAGGAAACTCTTAGCTCTGCTCCTGAGTGGCAATACAAGGTAAGTTTTATGACGCTTATCAAACTGGGATTGACCTCTAATTATCTACGCGGGGTTGGTATTATCGTCGCTTTTTATTTCACACTCCGGGAGCAGTTCATGTTGGAGGATACTCTTCCGGGAACTGTACCGCAGGCTACTTTCTTTAGTCGCGGTTCCATGATCTTTATAGTTTTTTTACTCCTTATTGGAATGCTTATTACCATAGGGGAAACGCTTATAAAGTATTACGACCTTAACCTTAAAAAATTCCGGGATTCCCTGCAGGTAGAAATGGGGCTTAAGAATAATACCAGGGTGAATTTAAAAGCGAGTCGCATCCAGATGTTGCAGGTGCTTACCAATCCCATTCAGAAAAAGTTAGGTTTGTATAAGCTTAAGATCGCTCTGGCCAGCAGTCAGGATGACCTTAATAAAAGCCAAATAACTATTCCGGGGCTTCCCCAGGAGATTGTTGAACAAGTAAAAACCTATTTCTACGGAAGCCAAATCCTTGCCCAACATAAAATTCTTCCCACTAAACTCTTACTGATAAGAAAAATAAGCCGGGGCATGCTTCCCTTGCTGCTTGGGCTGCTCCTGGGATATTTTTACCGAGATTTTCTTTCTTTTGGTGTCATAGGTCTTTTAGCGACAGGTTACATGG
>JBAVJE010000272.1:0-1594 GCA_049687615.1 Salinimicrobium sp.
CTATATAGATTTTATAGAGATTGTACTTGGCCGGAATAAGCAGTCTCTCCTGCGGGTCGTTATTAAGCAGGGATTCCAGCTTCATCGCCGCCAATTTGTTCTCATTAAATTTCTCCCTATAGATAAGTCCCAGCTGATAATTAGCGTAGTTGAGATCCTGGGATAAACTGTCTAAAATCTTAGCATCCTTCGGAATCCTGGCAAGATAAGTTTGCGGATCATAAACAGGATTGTTCTCAATAACTTCGCTGCGTCCTATAGCGTCCAGATTAGATGCCGTATTTAGTTGGCTACCTGCACGCCAGTTGTCTGCCAGCTTTCTATCGCCCCATAATCTGAAGAACTCCTGCTTGCCATAAGCTACAGTAGTTGGATTATAAAAGTAAAAAGAGTTTCGGGGATCGGGCACCCCGGGTAAGCCTGCCGGGCGTTTTTTTTCAAAGAAGTTGGCAGCTGCCTCTTGTTGTGCGGGTTTTTCGGCTTCGCTAAGAGCCTTTTCCTTCAGCTCTTGAGTATAATCCTTAAAAAACCGCATTTGCTCCCCTTCAGAAAGCGAAGCCAAATAAAGAATACTGTCATTGGTTCTTGCCAAAGCCTCATAATAAATCACATCGTTGAGGTTATCTCTTTTCTTTTTGATAAGTCTATACTCCCGGGTGTTTTGCGCCAGTTTTTGAAGGGTACTGTCATAGTAAGCTCCTGCAACTTCAAATTTAGCTGCGTCAAAATTGATGTTCCCAAGGGTTTGATAATCCAGAGATTGCAAGTAATGGTTTTGAGAGGGCTCCCTTAAAGACCTGTTGTAATAATCTACAGCAAGTTTAGTAGAATCCTGATTGTAATGGAATTCGGCTAACTGGAAATAGATCTTATCCAGGAAAGGCCGGTTTTCTCTGTTATTTGATAGGTCCAATAATTGTTCAAGGACCACAGCCTTCCTTTCAGGACCAAGCTCTTTATTTTGAATTTTAGCAATTTGAGCATTGATCAAATAAATGCGAGGTGTTCTTCGGTTCAGATCAATAACTTCATCAAAAGCGAAGTTTGCGCTGTCTTTTTTACCTAAGCTGTTATAGAGTTGTCCCGTGATAAACCAGTAACGTGCTTCTTCATCTTTGCCTCTGGTGAGTTCTGCCGCCCGCTTGATTTTGGTAACTGCACTGTCAAGCGCGCCCACATTAATATAAGCCTGCGCCAGGGTCGCCGAAGCATTGGCGCGGTTCTGCCCCTCAAGATCTTCGTCTTCGAGAATTTTTTTAAGGTTTTTGATCGCAAGCTCGTTAAACTCTAGGCGCATGTTGGTCTTCTCCCTCCAAATCTTTGTTTCGTTGATAGTATTGCTGAGGGGGTATTTATGCAGTACATAATTAAAAGCCTCCAGGGCGGGCACGAAGCGCTGGTCATAATAGCGCGCCTTCCCCAATAAGAGATAGGCTTCATCAATTTGTGGATTCTTTTCAGAATTCTCAATTAACATCGAGTGGCGTTGAATGGCCTTAACCGCTTTTTCTTCGGCTACCGTAAAATTAGGATTGATGTTCTCGCCGGGCGCCAGGACAGTTTCACTCACCTGCATTCGTTCTACCGGTAAGAT
>JBAVJE010000273.1:0-10963 GCA_049687615.1 Salinimicrobium sp.
GTGCCAGGATGGTTACCCCGGTATAGATAAGTTCATGTCTGTAGGCAAAAAAGAAATCTGTCATTCCGGTATGAGTTTTTGCAAAGATATTTGATTGGGAATTGGTGTGGAAACTTTACCGCTATTCGGCCATTTCACACAAAGTTTGGTAAACTAGATGAGTAGGCAGCCCCACAACATTAAAATAGCTGCCTTCAATATATTCGACACCAATCAATCCAATCCATTCCTGAATTCCGTATGCTCCGGCTTTATCAAAAGGCCTGTAGCGGTCAATGTAATGTACTATTTCATCTTTTGACAGTGTGCCAAAGGTAACATGGGTGATGGCATGCACGGTCCTGACTTCAGAAGGGGTTTTAAAACACACCGAGGTGATCACTTTATGGGTTTTTCCGCAGAGAGATGCAATCATTTCCAAAGCCTGCGCCGCGTCCTTTGGTTTTTCCAGTGCCTTCCCCTCATGCCAAACGATGGTATCGCTGGTGATGAGAATATCCCTGGTCTTAAGTTCACCTTCAAAAGCCGCAGCTTTTAATTCGGCCAGAAAATTGGTGATTTCCACTCCTGCCAAAGAGGAAGGATAATTTTCTTCTACGGGCTTCAGCCTGATTTCGAAATCTATCTCCAGTTCTTTGAAAAACTGCTGCCGGCGGGGAGAACCCGAAGCGAGGATAATATTGTAGTCTTTGAGTATATCTTTCAGCATAAACTATAATAAAATATATCTGTACAATCCTATTGACAATAGTCCCACGGCCAAAATGAGCTTTAGGACCAGACTTAGGTGTTGGTATTGACTTTTGGTTTTTGTTGCCATAATCAAAACCAGAAAATAGAGCAGCGGTGCCAGGATGAACAGCAACGCGAATAAGGTAGCCAAATGATTTTGGAACAGGTAATGGTAAATATAGTAAAGAACGCCTGCAAGCGGAAGCAAAGCAGTCAAAAATATGATTTTATTAGTGCGTTTGCGACCGAGAATTACCGGCAGGGTGTGATAACCGGCGTTGTAATCTCCTGTGATGTCTTCCTGATCCTTGACCATTTCCCGCAGGAAATTGAGCAGGAAAGCAAAGATTCCGTAATCGATAAGGATCGAAAAAACAACTTTTTGAGTGGTGATATTTTGAGGTGTAATGGCCGGAATAAGATCAAAGATCCCCACCATTACAATAATCATCGCAACCATGATGCTTACCACCAGGTTCCCAACCAGAACAGTGCCTTTAATTTGAGAAGCGTAGAGGAAAAGAAATGCAGAGGGCATGATAAATAATGCCACGAAAGAAGGTTTTCCTACGTAATTGCTAAGGTAAAAACCAATTCCCACCCCTATGATATTCAGGAGCAGGTAAGCATTAAAAGCGGTTTTTTCTGAAAGGTGTTTTCCAATAATCTTTTTGTGCGGCTTGTTTATTCTGTCAGCAGCTTCATCATAAAGGTCATTGATGATGTTTCCACCTGCAGCCAGGCATACCATTGACAGCACCAGCAACCAAAATTGCAGGTCTCCAAGGGTAGTGGCAAGACCAAAAGGTTCAAAAAGGGAATACTTCACCAAAGCCTGGGTAAGGATGATCATCAATAGATTAGGAAACCTTACCAGTCTCAAAAATGCGGTTACGGGCATGATTTAAGCTGAAACAAATTTTAGTCCCACGATAGAAACGATGAGTGTTGAAAGGAAGAACAGCCTCCAAAAATAAACGGGTTCATCAAAGAGGAAAATTCCCGCCAGTACGGTTCCGCAGGCACCTATTCCGGTCCAAACCGCGTAAGCAGTTCCAATGGGAATTACCCGGGTGACCTTGTAAAGCAAGGTCATGCTTATTCCAAGGCAAACAAAAAAGCCAAGCATCCAAAGAGCAGAAGTACTGCCGGAGGTTTCTTTTGCCTTACCTAAACAAGTGGCAAAACCCACTTCAAAAAAACCGGCTATGACGAGCAGGAGCCAGTTCATTCTTCCAGGATCCATTTTCCCTGTACCTTCATGACCTGTTCGATCACATCACGCACACAACCTTTTCCGCCTTTCTTATGAGAGATATATCTGGAGATTTCCTTGATCTCTGCAGCGGCATCCTGCGGGGCACAGGGTAAAGCAATTTTTTGCATTGCATACAGGTCGGGGAGATCGTCACCCATATAAAGCACTTCTTCGGGTTTAATATCATAAATATCAAAGAACTCTTCCATTTGCTCCACCTTATCCGAGCACCCAAGATAAATGTCTGTTAATCCAAGGTTTCTCAGGCGGTGGCGCACTCCTTCATTGTTTCCGCCAGAGATCACGCACACTGTAAACCCCTGTTGCATGGCATGTTTCATGGCAAATCCGTCTTTAATGTCCATAGTTCGCAAAAGGTCGCCATTTGAACTTATCTGGATGGACCCATCGGTAAGGACGCCATCAACGTCAAAAATGAAAGTAGTGATGTGGGCAAGGTATTCTTTATAGTTTTTTTCCATGAAAAGATTGGATTGCTTGGGTTAAAAGTTTGTAGATCTCCCTGTTTTGAGGATCTGAAAGCTGCTTAAGGTGTGCTTCAACAGTAGTTTTGTCATTTCTAATCGCGGGACCCGTTTGCACTTTGGCAGGAGAAACATCATTAATCTTTCTCGCGGTTTCCATGATCAATGGTTGCAAGATTTCAAAAGGAATATCATTTTCCTTACAAATCTCTTCTCCAATGCTGTACATATGGTTTACAAAATTGCAGACAAATACTGCCGAAAGGTGAATCTTCTTGCGCTGTTCTGAAGAGATCTCATAGGCTTTTCCCGAAATTTCGCCGGCCATCTGTTTCAGTAATTCAAGATCTTCGGAAGAATTTGCCTCCAGACAAAAAGGAATCTCCGAATAATCGAGTTCCTTTTCTTTTGAGAAGGTCTGTAACGGATAAAATACTCCTTTTCTTTGACATTTTCCGAGGGAATTCAAGCCGGCAGACCCAGAAGTATGGGCAATAAGCGCCTGCTTAGACTCAAGCTGCGCGGCTATTTCAGAAAGCACATCATCCTTCAATGCCAGCAGATAAACATCGGCATCGGCAAGCTCTGAAAGTTCGGTAGTCACAGGGATTTTTGAACGGAAGCTGCTCAGATTGTTTTCGGAATGATTATAAACCTGTTTGATTTTCACCTTTTTGGAAGTAGAAAAAGCCTCAAACAGATGCGTGGCAACGTTGCCTGAACCTAAAAGCACGAGCTGGATCATACTGCAAAAATACCAAAAAAAAATGTGCTCCCGGGGTCTGGTGGTTGATATTCGGTAAATACCAATGCTAAAGAAATCTTTAATCGTAAAAAAAATACTTACTTTTGGCACGTTTAAAATGACATCTCCTCATGCAGAAAAAAATAGCGTCTGTCCTGTTTTCCACTCGTTTAATGGCCGTTTTGTTTATAGTATTTGCTGTGGCAATGGCTATGGGAACATTTATAGAAGACTGGTACAGTACAGAAACAGCCCGGGTTTGGATCTATAATTCTCTTTGGTTTGAAATCATCATGGTCTTTTTCGTGATTAATTTTGCGGGGAATATTGTTCGTTATAAACTTCATAAAAGGGAAAAATGGAGTTCGCTTTTACTGCACCTGTCATTTATTTTTATTTTGGTTGGCGCTTTTGTGACAAGATACATTAGTTACGAAGGAATGATGCCAATTCGAGAAGGGGCGACAGAAAACACTTTTCTTTCCAATAACACCTTTTTAACCACTTTTATAGACGGTGAAATTGATGGAGAAGCGCGAAGAAGAGTAGTGAGAAATGAGGTTATGCTTGCTCCCGGGGCCAACAATGAATACTCCTTTAATACAGATTATAACGGGCAGCCCGTAAAGCTGGAGATCATTGATTTTATACATGGTGCCGAAATGGGACTGGTGGAAAAACCAGACGGAGACAATTATTTAAAGATCGTGGAAGCCGGTGGAGGAAACCGGCATGATCATTACCTCCAGGAAGGAGAGGTGAGCAGTATTCACAATGTATTATTTGCCTTCAATAATTTCACAGAAGGTGCCATAAATATCATTTTTGAAGACGGAGAATACAAGATTTCTTCGCCTTATGAAGGTACTTTCATGAGAATGGCAGACCGAATGCAGGGGGAGGTGTACAAAGACAGCACTCAAACTTTCAATCTAAGATCCCTCTATAACATGGCCGGAATGCAGTTCGTAATGCCCGAGCCTGTGGTGCAGGGTGCTTATGAAGTCATTCCTACAGAGAAAAAAATGGAGGGTCAGCAGGATGCTGTAACAGTGCGGGTTTCTACCGCCGGCAAGTCTGAAACTGTTACCTTGATGGGAAGTAAAGGCGTGATTAAGGATCCAAAAATGGTAAAAATAGGAGGGCTTGAATTCTTCCTGCGTTATGGTTCCAAAAAGTACGAATTACCATTTGGCATCAAACTAAATGATTTCATAGCCGAAAAATATCCCGGAACCGAAAGAAGCTACTCCTCCTTTAAAAGTAAAATCACGGTGGTTGATGGCGAAGACTCTTTTCCTTATGAGATTTTTATGAACCATGTACTGGATTATCAAGGCTATCGCTTCTTCCAGGCTTCATTTGATCCCGATGAGAAAGGAACTGTACTTTCTGTGAACCATGATTTTTGGGGAACCTGGATCACCTATATTGGATACTTTTTGTTGTTTACAGGCTTGCTTTGGATTCTCTTTGACCGTGGTTCCCGTTTTGGAGAACTTAAAAGAATGCTGGAAAAGGTCAAGAAAAAGAAAAATAAAATGGCTGCGGTCCTTGTGTTTTTAATATCCTTCAGCGGTTTCGCGCAGCAGGAGCATGAACATGAAAACCTCACCCTTAATGCTATTCCTAAACAACAAATAGATTCCATATTAAAGGCCAATGTTGTTTCTAAAGAACATGCCGAAAAATTTGGAAGACTAGTTGTTCAGGATGCGGGCGGTAGGATGAAACCTGTGAACACCTACTCTTCAGAATTGCTTCGGAAGCTTAGCAAGAGTTCTGAATATGAAGGAATGAGTTCAGACCAGGTCATCATTTCAATGACCGAAAATCCTACCATGTGGTACAACGTGCCGCTGATGTATGTGAAGAAGAACAACGATAGTCTACACCACATACTTGGAGTTCCCGAAGATACTAAATATCTAAGGCTAACCAGCTTTTTCGATGCCGAAGGAAATTATAAGCTCAGCTCGTATCTTAGCAGTGCTTACCAGGCGGCTGTGCCTAACCAGTTTCAGAAGGATTTTATGCAGGCAGATCAACGGGTGAATTTGCTTTACAATACCCTTCAGGGGAAAGTTTTAAGGATATTTCCTGTGCCCGGAGATGAAAATAATAAATGGGTTTCCTATTCCGAAGCAGCGAATTCCGGCCTAAAAGGAATGGATTCTGTCTATACCCAGCAAATCCTTCCCATCTATTTCAGAGCGCTTCAGGATGCGAAAAAGTCCGGAGATTATTCCGAAGCAGAGGAATTTCTCAACAGCATCAAGAGTTATCAAAAGAAGTTTGGAAGCGAGGTGATGCCTTCCGAAGAAAAGATCAACACAGAGATCATTTATAACAAATATGACGTCTTCAGGAATCTTTTCTGGATGTATATGCTTGCCGGAGTGGGGATGTTGCTTTTCGTGATCGCGAAGATATTTCAAAACAACAAGTTAATTAGCGGCTTCATTTACCTGTCAAAAATAGCAATTGTCCTTCTCTTTATCCTGCACACCGCAGGCCTTATTGCACGTTGGTATCTATCGGGTCATGCGCCCTGGAGTGATGCTTATGAATCTATGATTTATGTGGCCTGGGCGACCATGCTGTTTGGTTTGATCTTCGGAAGAAAAAGTGATCTTACCATGGCTTCAACTGCTTTTGTGGCTTCCATGATCCTTATGATTGCCCATTGGAACTGGATGGATCCGGCAATCGCCAACCTGCAGCCGGTACTTGATTCTTACTGGCTAATGATACACGTTTCTATTATTGTCGCGAGTTACGGCCCCTTTACCCTGGGAATGATCCTGGGAGTGGTGTCACTTGTGCTGATGATCCTGACCAATAAGAACAATAAAAAGAAGATGGATCTCAATATCAAAGAGATCACCATCATTACCGAAATGGCCCTTACCGTGGGTCTTGTAATGCTTACCATCGGGAATTTCCTTGGTGGCCAGTGGGCGAACGAGAGCTGGGGCCGTTACTGGGGCTGGGATCCAAAAGAGACCTGGGCCCTGGTGAGTATCATGGTTTACGCTTTTGTGATCCACATGAGGCTTGTCCCGGGAATGCGAAGCCGCTGGCTGTTCAATTTCATGGCCATTGTCGCATTTTCAAGTATTATGATGACCTACTTTGGAGTGAACTTCTATCTAAGCGGGCTGCACTCCTATGCCAGCGGGGACAAAGTGATTACTCCTGACTTCGTTTATTATACCGTAGCCGGTGTTGCTTTACTTGGGGGAGTTTCCTACTTCAGTTTTCTTAAGCACTATAAAAAAGGTGAACGCAATAGGTTGGTCTTGAAAAAGAAAAAGAAGAAGAAAGAGATTTAAGACCCGACCATCTAAGAAATAGAAAAGGTGCGCGATTCATTCACGCACTTTTTTTTGTGGGAATTTGTTTTGAGGAGAGCGATATTTCTGCTTTAGCTTTTAATATGTGGGGATTTTATTTTCCCAGGAGGTTAATACATCAGGCACAATTCATTTTTCAAGGCCTTTGCTATCTTGCTCTGCCAGAAAAAAACACATCATTCGACCATTTTACAGGATTGGTTATGATGTATTTTTTGATGACGTAGAGGGTCTTTTTGTCCTTTATGATGTTGCTATGAAAACGCGGGTGCCATTGAAAAATCATATTCTTTTGATGAATTTCAAAAGAAACCCGGCCCTTATACCATCTAACAATTCTGGGACAGGTTTTGATGAAGCATCAGATTTTTTTCGCCTGTTATTCCGCCGGTCTTGTTAGGTGCGCGAATAATCGCGCACCTGTCATCTTCTGCCCCTCGCTTTGTTTTTTGGATTTTGATTATTCCATGATGTGATTTGGCATGATCACGAATTGATCTAATTCGACAAAATCAAATTGAACAGGAATTTCCTTCCAGATATTATGAGCTATCCGGCCTGCATTTGACAATAAAATTTTATCTGTCTCCTGAGATTTTCTTCCAAAAAGTATTTATGATCTCTTGTGCAGATGGTGACAAAGTAAAAACCATTCCAACCGTAGTTCCAGCTTTCAAATCGAAGAGGCTTATCAGAAAATTTTTTAGAATCCATTTCTGTAAATTTTATGGAGGAAAAAAAGCCTTTGTTTAAATCACTCATGGCCAATTAACAAACCATAAATTGCCAATAATCTTATTACTGCTATCCGGTCACTGATTACTAAACACTAACCACCCATCTTTCCCTGTTGATAATCTTCGTAAGCCCGGTTAATTTCTTCCATGGTGTTCATTACAAATGGGCCGCGGGCAACTACAGGTTCATTAAAAGGCTGGGCATGTCCAAAGAGAATAATAGCTTCTGAAATGGCTTCAATTCGAAGCTCTTCATCATCATTGTTGAATTCGACGAGGTGCAGGGCATGTATAGCTTCTCCATTGATCTTTACTTCTCCTTTGATGATGTAACACAAAATATTGTGCGGCTTGGGAACCGTGGTTTTAAAAACACCTTCGGGCTTAAAAAAGAGGGTGCTAAGGTGAATATCTGTGAGAGTTTCAAAAGCCCCTTTTTGAGCATCCAGTTTTCCGGAAACCACCTGAGCGGTCACTTTCCCGTTATCTATTGAGATCTGTGGAATAGCTTCTTTCTGCAAACCGCGATAATTCGGCGGAGTCATTTTTAAACGTGCAGGTAGATTCACCCATAGCTGTAGAATTTCCAGGTCACCACCGGCATCTTTAAACTTTTCTGAAGATACTTCGGCATGAATGAGCCCGCTACCAGCTGTCATCCACTGTACACCTCCCGATTCTATCACTGAGCTATGTCCTTCCGAATCTTTGTGAGCAATATCCCCATCGAGAATAAAAGTCACTGTTTCCATTCCGCGGTGCGGGTGCGGCCCGAAAGGAAGGCCCTGGTTATTTGGTGAGTATTTCTGCGGCCCGTGATGGTTGAGAAAAATAAACGGGTCTATCATGCTCAACTTTCTGGTAGGCATGGGCGAATAGGTGATAAGATCAGCTATCGGCCGGTACTCTGCGTTATAAACGTTTTTAACGCTACGCATAAATTAATTCTTAAATAATGTCTCTAAAATGGCTTTTTTGAAGCCTCTTCTATTCTTTGTTTCGCACGTAGATGAGCTTGTATTTTCCACCTCTCTGATTCTCCCGCGACTCGATCTCAAATTTGTCTATAGAGTTGATCATGGGCGTCAACTTTTGAAATCCATAATTACGGGAGTCAAAATTAGGCTGTTTTTTCTGCAAAAGACCTCCAACATCTCCAAGGAATGCCCAGCCGTCATCATCGGCTACATCAGAAATGGTCGAAGCGATCAATTTCACCACTTTTGGAGTGATCTTGTCGTAATCACTTTTCTTGGTCTCTTTTTCCTTACTGTTTTCTTTGGTTTGTTGTTTCAGAATTTCAATATAGATGAACCGGTCACAGGCCACAATAAAAGGATCGGGGGTTTTCTTTTCCCCTATACCGATAACATTCATGCCTGCTTCGCGTAAACGTGTAGCCAGCCTGGTGAAATCACTGTCACTGGAAACCAAACAAAATCCGTCGACCTTCCCCGAGTAGAGAATGTCCATGGCATCAATGATCATGGCTGAATCTGTGGCGTTCTTGCCCTGGGTGTAACCATATTGCTGAATAGGGGTGACTGCATTTTCCAGCAGCACGTTTTTCCATTTTGCCAGGTGAGGTTTGGTCCAGTCTCCGTAGATACGTTTGATGGTAGGATTCCCATATTTGGCTATTTCTTCCATCATTTCCTTGACATAAGCCGAAGGTATATTGTCTCCGTCAATTAGAACCGCTAATTTTACTTCCATTTATTAATTTGGATTGTTTAATCTTTAAAGATAGATAAATTGTTCCTGAAGCGGGAGCGCTTTGTCGGGATTAAGATATAATTAAGGAAAGTAGCCGCTAATGTCGGGGTACTATTGATTATCGGGTTCGATATGGATGAGCACATCTGAAATTTGAGGGATTTTTTCTAAAAGCACATTCTTAAGATCGTGTGCAATGTCATGGCCTTTGTCAACAGTCAGCTTTCCATTCACCACCATATGTAGGTCAACATGATAGGTCATTCCGGCTTTGCGAACGAAGCATTTTTCGGTATCTATTACTCCCGGCACTTCGTGAGAAATCTCCCTTATTTCCTCAATCAGGTCATCGTACATATGCTCGTCCATGATTTCGCCCAGAGCCGGTCTAAGAATGAGGTAGGCATTGTAGAGGATAAACCCGGAAGCAAAAAGGGCGGCCCAGTCATCTGCTGTTTCATAGCCCTTGCCCATAACGATGGCAATAGAGATTCCAATAAAGGCCATTAAAGAAGTAATGGCATCGCTTCTATGGTGCCAGGCGTCTGCTTTTAGAGATAAACTGTTCGTCTCATCACCGGTTTTATTGACAAACCTGTAAAATAGTTCTTTGGTAATTATAATTACGGCCAAAACAATTAAAGTAAAAGGCTTAGGAACTTTTTGCGGGGTTTGTATATTCTCAATGCTTTGGAAGATGATGACTGTGGCCGAAGCGATAAGAAAACCAACAACGGCAAAAGTGACAAGGGGTTCTATCTTCCCGTGTCCATAAGGATGGTTATCATCGGCAGGACGAGCTGAATATTTAAGACCGAAGAGCACCAGGAGACTTGAAAAAACATCTGTAATAGATTCTATAGCATCGGCTATGAGGGCGTAAGAATTTCCGAAGATGCCGGTAATGCCTTTTATTACGGCAAGTGCAGCATTTCCCGCAATGCTAAAGTAGGAAGCTTTAATGGCTTTTTCGTGCTGCTCGGTTTTCATGCTAAAGATCAAAGGCCGGTTTTTCCCGGCCTTTTTGTTTTAGTTTTCTTCTTCTGAGGTTTCCTCCATCGTGTGATATACATGCTGTACATCATCGTCTTCCTCCAGTTTTTCCAGTAGTTTTTCCACATCTGCGGCTTCTTCTTCTGAAAGTTTCTTGGTCACCTGAGGAATGCGTTCAAAGCCTGAAGAAATGATCTCCATCTCACGGCTTTCCAACTCTTTTTGAAGGGCTCCAAAAGATTCAAAAGGAGCATAAATGATAATGGAGTCTTCATCTTCAAAGACTTCTTCGGCGCCAAAATCTATCAATTCCAATTCCAGCTCTTCAGGGTCAATGCCTTCGCCGTTGATCTTAAAGTTACAGGTATGGTCAAACATGAATTCTACAGAGCCTGAAGTCCCGAGGTTTCCATCACATTTGTTGAAATACGAGCGAATGTTTGCCACTGTCCTGTTGTTATTATCTGTAGCGGTTTCCACCAGTACAGCGATTCCATGGGGCGCATAACCTTCAAAAAGTACAATTTTATAGTCGCCCTGGCTTTTGTCGCTCGCGCGTTTGATGGCGCGTTCGATGTTGTCTTTGGGCATGTTAACGCTCTTGGCGTTTTGGATAACGGCACGCAACCTGGAGTTGGAATCGGGATCTGGTCCACCTTCTTTAACGGCCATTACAATATCTTTTCCAATACGGGTAAAGGCCTTGGCCATGGCTGACCAACGCTTCATTTTACGCGCTTTTCTAAATTCAAATGCTCTTCCCATTGCTTGATTTAATTGTGGCCGTAAAAATAGGAAAAATAGGCATTTTTGGAACCTGTTAGAGAGTTTTATTCACCGGCATCAACGATGCTTTCAATGCTTTTGGCCATTTTGAAGTCTTTTTCGGTCACTCCGCCCGCCTCATGAGTAGAAAGACTAATCTGTAACTCATTATATAC
>JBAVJE010000274.1:0-4172 GCA_049687615.1 Salinimicrobium sp.
GACGATTCTTTTTCAAAACCGGACCTGGAAGATCTGGATGCCGGGTTATGCAGTATTGAAAAACGTAGCGAAGGTCTTATGAAATTCGCCAAAACGTATCGGAGTCTGAATAAAGTGACCAGTTTGAATAAAGAAATTATCCTTCTTAAGGAGCTTTTCAACGATATCGAACAATTGATGAAAACAAAAGCCTTAAACAGGAAACTGCTACGTTTTGAAGTAGAAGATCTAAAACTGAAAGTTGAAGCCGACTCTTATCTTTTAGAACAGGTCCTCATAAATCTTATTCTGAATGCCGTTGAAGCCTGTGAAGGAATAGACAAACCGGAAGTTCTTGTCAGGGCTGTAAAAAAACCGAATGGTAAAATCATGATCGCCGTAATTGATAATGGATCAGGGATCCCCGAGGAAATTCAAGATCAGGTTTTTGTTCCATTCTTCACCACGAAGAAAAAAGGAAGTGGTATAGGTTTGAGTCTGTCGAGGCAGATCATGACCCTACATGGAGGTAAGATTCAAATTGACAATATTCAGGAAAAAGGAGCTCAGGTTTCTTTAGTATTCTAAGGATATGGCTTTACATTTCCTGCCAACACAAAAATTCGCGAAAATAATCCCCAACAGATCGTTATTGGTTACATCGCCAAACTAATACGACCGGCTGCCTATCAGATTATACCATCTGCAACTGACAATTTAGCCAGCCTTTACGGCTTAAATAATTCGGTAAAACTTACTTTTTTGATGTTTTTCTGGGAACAGATGTAATTTTTATCTACTTTAGAATGAGTAGTTTAGTTATCCCTCTACTGAATCTTCAGATCGAAATATTTTTTCCCCCGCTGGAGACAAGAAATTTTAAGTGCAGGATAAGAAGTAGCAGCAATGCTTTTTTTTCTGCTTATAAATCGCACTCATGGGGAACCTTCAGTTTATTTCAGAATTTTTTTACAGGAGCTTCAGCTTTAAAAAATCGGGCCGGGCCGGTGTGGTGTCGGTTTTGATTTACCTATTGCTGTGCCTGATGCTGCCGCAAACATTAGCAAGCCAGGACAGCCTTTTCAATTCAGAAGAAATTTTCAGAATAAAGCTTAGTGGGGAAATCAAAGAACTTTTTCGTGACAGAACCGGAGACCCTGAATACACTCCTGTTGTGCTTTCCTATTCAGATACTAAGGGTACTGAGATCAAGATCCCACTGAAAGTTAGGCAACGCGGCCATTTTAGAAGGATGAAGTCCAATTGTAAATATCCTCCGCTGTTGCTGAATTTCGTAAAAAAAAGTACTAAAAAGACCATTTTTGACGGGCAGGATAAAATAAAACTGGTGATGCCGTGCAAGGATGACAAATACGTACTGCAGGAATATTACGCATATAAGATCTACAACCTGGTTTCTCCCAGAAGTTTCAGAGTCAGGCTGGTCGAGGTTGTTCTGGATGATCCCGCACTGAGAGAAAAGGAGAGCTTAGCTTTTTATGGTTTTCTCCTGGAAGAAGAAGAGCAACTGGCAGAACGGAACAATATGATCCCGGTCAAGCTTACGCAGCTGAGGCCTGAAAGCACACAACGCGAAGATTTTCTCAACATGGCGATCTTCAATTATCTCATTGGGAAAACAGACTGGTCTGTACAGTACAGGCATAACATCAAACTTATTGCTGAGGATAGCATTTCCTTACCGGTAACTGTCCCTTATGATTTTGATCATGCGGGCATTGTGAGGGCGCCTTATGCACACCCGGCGGAAGGACTTGAGCTAAGATCCACCCTGGAGAGACGCTACAGGGGATATTGCCTGGAAGACTTGAGAGCATTCGAAGCCGTAGTGCAAAAGTATGTCAGCATTAAGGAGGAGCTTTACGCAGTTTATACCTCCAGCCCCTTACTCGAAGAGAGATATGTACGTAAAACCCGGCAATACCTCGACGACTTTTATGCTACCCTACGGGATCCAGAAAAATTAAAAAAAGAGTTACAGTACCCGTGCCTGAAGGGCGGTACCGGAAATGTGGTGATAAGAGGATTGAATAATTGAAGTTAAAAGTTCGAGTTAAAATTAGAATTGCACCTTCAGATTAGAGCGTTTTTCTGAAGTCCAGAGGAGTGAGAAGTGCGGAGTTTGATGTTCAAAAATTAGAAGCACATTAATATGAAAGAAAATCCGATGTTTTTAGAAACGGAACAAAACCCGAAGTCAAGAAGGGGGAGAGAGACCTTGTTCAGGGTGACTTACAGGAACCAAACCAGCCTTAGGCAGATTGTGGACAATAAGGCCAACATGGTTATAAGTATCAACACCCTTATCATTTCATCCATTATGGCCATTTCGGGATATGGAATTGTGTCGGACAAAATGAACCTTTACCTGCAAAACATCATTCCAATAGCCATTATTGTTATTTCCTGCCTTATTTCTGCCGTGTTTGCAATCTTAGCCGCGAATCCCAGAATCGAGAAGCCGAAACTTGAAAAGCGTGAAAACAGGCAGAGTCTGCTGTTTTTTGGAGAGATGGCAGACTATTCACAGGAGGAATACCTTCAAAAAATGGAGGAACTGCTGTCTTCGCGTACTGACATTTACACGAACATGATTATAGACCTGCATTGGCAGGGGATCATCCTAAAATATAAATTCAGATATATAAGCTTTTCCTATAAGATCCTAATGCTTGGCTTCTGCCTGGGAGTGATCCTGTTTCTGGTGTTTCTGTTCCTTCAGATGTAAGCAGGTGTTGAACAATGAAATACAGCAGCCGGCAGTGGTGGAAATTTAGAAGTAAAAAAACCGGTCAAAAATAAAGAGATGAGAGAAGTGATTTTACAGATGACCCAAAAGATTTACTGCTGCTGTCTTTTTCTGGGGCTGACAATTTATGCTACCGCGCAGGAAACGGAACACACCCCGCTGTTCCAAAGTAATGACATTCTTGAAGCAAGGCTGCATTTTTCCTTTAGGGACATTAAGAAAAGTAAAAGTGACACGGTCTATCATACCACGCAATTTTACTACAAAGAAGTTGGACAGGACTGGGATTCTATAAAGGTGAGAATAAGGGGAAGGGGAAAGTTCCGAAGGGAAAATTGCTTTTTTACCCCAATTAAAATGAAAATAAAAAAAGAAGACCGGGCAGGTACTTTATTTCAAGGAAATAAGAACCTGAAATTGGTAATGCGCTGCCGTAAAGACCGGAGTGACGACGACCTTGTCGTTAAGGAATATATGTGTTATAAACTCTATGAATCAATTTCCCCTTATGCCTTTAGTACCCGTTTAATGGATCTAAGCCTTACGAATGAAGGGAAAAGGAAATCAACAGACTATAAGGTGAAGGCTTTTATTATTGAAGATGATAAGCAGGTGGCAAAACGTGCAAATGCTGAAGTTCTGGAGGGGTTTCAGCGTAATACGATGTTTATGCAGGATAGCCTGGCTGCCTTACAGGATGTTTTTCAATATATGATTGGAAATACAGACTGGTCCAGTGATCAACAGCATAATGTAAAAATGATGCTGCTGCCTTCAAAAGCTAAAGTCCCTGTTCCTTATGACTATGATATGTCGGGCCTGGTAAATGCATCCTATTCAGAGGTAAATCCATTGATACCGGTGGAAAATGTAAGAGAACGTCATTTTCGTGGTCTTTGTAGAGATGAAGAGCTGGGGGAGTATGTGAGATTAAAATATATTGAACTGGAACCCACTTTATGGGAAACTGTGAGAAGCCTGCGTGACCAGATGAGGCCTCATGAGGTCGTCGCGGTAGAAGATTATCTGGAAGATTTTTTTTCGTTGGTAAAGGACAGAAAGAAGTTCGAAGAAAATATCCTTCAGAAATGCCGAAAATTGGAATAACTTAAAGCAGAAAATTTACCGGTCCGTAACCCATGAACTTCAATATGAAAAAACCGCTACAATTTCCATTGCTGTCCTGCAGGACAGGACTGATTTATTTATTTATTCTGATATTTCAGTTTACCACTGCACAGGAAATACTGGTGGCACCATATTTACAGCCGGGAAATGCTTCAGATCTTGAAAAGGAAGAAAAGGTGCTTATCTGGCAAACAGATAGTGTTCCCGGAATGTTTAAGGTGGAATTTTCAAAAGGCAGCATTTTCAAAAAGTCTAAAACCGCCAAAACTTCTTTCGTAGACCTGAATTTTTACCA
>JBAVJE010000275.1:0-2713 GCA_049687615.1 Salinimicrobium sp.
AAGTATTCTTTCGTCGAGCGTAATTTTTGTAATCTTTAAACTCTATAAGCGTTTTAAGATCGATACGCTGCAGGCAATCATCTTCAATTATTTTTTCGCTTTTTCGGCAGGTATGCTGGTCGATAAACAACCCCTGGAGTTGGAAAGAATTCCTTCTGAAAGCTGGTTCTTCGGGACTGTTATTCTTGGATTTCTTTTTATCGCGGTTTTCTATCTTGCGGCGATCACCACGCAGCGCAGCGGACTCTCGGTAGTTTCTGTAGCCACAAAAATGTCGGTCGCCATTCCTGTTTTCTTCGGAATTATCCTCTATGACGAGAGCACAGGATTTGTGAAGATCTTCGGGATCGTTTGTGCTCTTATAGCCGTTTATCTCACTTCGATCAAGAAAAAAGAAGGAATAAGGATCAGGAAACGCAACCTGATTTTTCCATTACTGGTTTTCTTTGGCAGCGGGATTATCGATACCACCTTAAAATACCTGGAAACGACCTATGTGGCCGAAGCAGATGTAGCACTTTTTTCTTCCACAATCTTTGGAATTGCCGGGTGTATTGGAATTTTTTTACTTGTGATTCAAAAAATTAAAGGCAGTTTAAAATTGCATTTTAGGAACCTTCTCGGGGGGATCGCATTAGGAATTCCCAACTTTGGTTCCATTTATTTCCTGGTGCTTGCCCTAAGAAGTGGCGGCATGGAGAGTTCAACTGTCTTCCCGGTGAATAATGTGGCGATTGTAATGATTTCCACTTTCCTCGGAATTCTATTGTTCAAGGAACGAATGCTTCCGAAGAACTGGATTGGCATCGGCCTGGCCGTAGTTAGTATAATTCTAATCGCAACTGCTGAGCAATGGATGAAGTAAAAGACACTTACAAGACTATTACCAAAGCTTCGGAAGAGGTCTTGTTCAAAGACAGGAACAGTAAATTTTTTGGTTATGCCTTTCCTGTAACTTCAGAAGAAGAAATAAAGGAGCACCTGGAAGACCTTAAGAAAAAACATCATTCGGCACGGCACTGGTGTTATGCGTGGCAACTGGGAAAATCTGATTTCCGGTACAGGGCTAACGATGACGGGGAACCTTCAAACTCTGCGGGAATGCCTATCTATGGACAGATACAATCATTTGAGGTCACCAATGTATTTATTGTTGTGGTAAGATTTTTTGGAGGGGTAAAATTAGGGGTTGGCGGTTTGATCAATGCTTATAAGACCGCAGCGCAAATGGCACTCGAAGCTTCTAACATCGTGACCAGAACAATTGATCTAAAATTTGAGATCTCTTTTGATTATCCCGAAATGAACAAAGTGATGCGGGTGATCAAAGAAAATAATCTTAACGTGATAGACCAAATTCTTGAATTAGACTGCAAGGTCATTATTTCGGTACGAAAGAAAGAAGCCGACAGAATCTATGAAAAATTTGATGCCACCTATAAAGTGGAAGTCAAACAACTCGAAGATTAAAACCCAAGCTTATCCAGAATATATTGTGGACATTTAATGGGCTTATTCTTCGGGATGTCCATAAAAATAAGAGTGGTCTCGGCTTCGGTCAACAATTCTTCATGTTGATTATAGATGCTGTATTCAAAAACGATTCTCACTCCGGGTTTTTCTTTCAATCGCGTCTCAATCTTTAGTTGGTCATCAAATTTCGCTGACTTTTTAAAGCGTAGATTAAGTTCATAAACAGGAAGCATTACGCCCTCATCTTCCATTTTTTTATAGGAGATTCCCAGGGCGTCAAGCCAGTCAATTCGTGCAATCTCAAGGTACTGTGCATAATTTCCGTGATAAACCACACCCATTTGATCGGTCTCGGCATATCGAACTTTAACATAGGAAAAATGGCTTTTCATGATTTTTTTATGGGATTATTTAAATCGGTTTCGTACTTTCATCAACGGAACGAAGTATGCTAAAATTTTCGTTAAAATTCAAGAGGCAGAACGTTTTTTTTTCACATAATTTGTTCACATATTTGTTGCTCAAAATAACCCCCGAGAGAAAGAAAATTTTCTCTTTTTCTTATGGAAGTCTTAACTATCAACCGCGAAAAAAACCTCGAATCAAGAATGTCAGAAACTGCCCAATCTGTTTGGAACAGCTGTCTAGCTTTCATCAAAGATAATATTACACCCCAGGCTTATAAGACCTGGTTTGAACCCATTAAGGCAGTTAAACTTACAGATAATAAATCGCTAAGCATTCAGGTACCCTCAAAGTTCTTCTACGAATGGCTGGAAGAACATTATGTTAAACTTCTTAAAGTTTCGTTAAACCGAGTGCTGGGGGAGCAGGCGAAACTGGTCTATGTAATACGTATGGAAAACACCTACGGCAACAAGCAACCTTTTACCGAAAAGATCCCGAGTACCAATCGTTCCAACATGGCTTCACAAGAGGTCGATGTTCCCATAAAGAACAAAAATCCTGAGCTGAAAAACCCGTTTATCATCCCGGGAATAAGGAACGTAAAAATAGAATCACAGCTAAACCCAAGTTACAACTTTGATAATTTCCTCGAAGGGGATTCTAACAGGTTAGCACGCTCTGCCGGACTGGCCGTAGCGAACAAACCCGGGGAAACTTCTTTCAACCCTCTGTTGATCTTTGGTGGCGTTGGATTAGGAAAAACCCACCTGGCTCATTCCATTGGAATTGAAATAAAAGATAAATATCCAGAGAAAACTGTATTGTATATTTC
>JBAVJE010000276.1:0-6829 GCA_049687615.1 Salinimicrobium sp.
CTTCTCTCCCAAATCTTATTAAATTTTGTAACGAAAATATCAATACCTCAATTTCGCCCAGACCACAGACAGTCACACCAGGTAGTTCCGATATTTTTCAATATCCATTCGTACACATGACAGGGCACGGTAATGTGTTCTTCAGTGAAAAAGAGGCTGAAAACCTTCGGAAATATTTATTAAGCGGAGGCTTTCTTCATATTGATGACAACTACGGAATGAACAAATACATACGTCAAGAATTGAAAAAAGTGTTTCCGGAAAAAGAACTTGTTGAACTTCCCGCATCACATCCTGTATTTTCTGTAGCATATGATTTTCCAAAAGGACTTCCCAAGATTCATGAGCATGACGGGTTAAGACCACAGGCATTTGGGATTTTCGAAAAAGGTCGTTTGATTTGTCTTTTCACTTATGAAAGTGACCTGGGTGACGGCTGGGAAAATGAAGAGGTGCACCACGACCCTACCCAAGTAAGGCAAATCGCGCTGCGAATGGGCGCAAACATCATCAAACAATCTTTCTCCAACTAATGCAGCTCACACACGAAACTTCTAATTTCAAAAAGAAAAATTTTCCGCTAATTCTGGTTTTGGATAATGTAAGAAGTCCTGCCAATGTTGGCAGTCTCTTTCGTTTGGCCGATGCCTTTGGAATTGAAAAAATCCTGATCTGCGGCACTAACGTCGATCTCAACAGCAACCGCCTTAAAAGAACTGCCAGAGCAACTATAGATACAGTTGCTTTTGAAGTACAGGACGATTGTGTTACGGCATGTCAAAATCTTTCAAAAAGGGGATATATTGTTGCCGCTTTAGAAATCTCCTCGACCAGTGCGCCAATAGAAACGGTAGATTTTCAAAAAACAAAAAAACTGGCCTTAGTTGTAGGAAATGAGCGCTCGGGAATTTCTCAACAGGTGCTTGAAGAGACTAATAAACAGTTACATATAAACATGTTTGGTGACAACAGCAGTATGAATGTCGCGCAGGCCACGGCAATTGCGCTTTTTGAAATTACAAAGTCACTGCAGCCAATCCCGTAAGAAATAATATATTTACTTCGTGAACGAAAAAGAACTTTCCTACGGCATTTTAAGAGCAATTGCCATTCTGCTTGGAGTGGCTTTCCTGCTATACTTTCTGTACCAGATCCAATCTGTCTTAATATATATCGGTATTGCCGGGGTAATCTCCCTTGTAGGACGACCTGTGGTAATTTTTTTGAAAAACAAACTGCGAATTCCCAACAAAATTGCCGTGGTTATTGTTTTGCTGCTGGTATTGATTAGTTTCATTGCCCTTATAATGATCTTTATCCCTATTGTTGTGGAGCAAAGCAAAAACCTGGGACAGATCGATATGGATGCCTTCACCCGTGACCTCAATGAACTCAACGCCCAGATCAATAGTTACCTAGGAGTTAAAGAGATCGACATTATTGAAGGTATCAAACAAACCGAATATGTGCGCGACTTTGATATTAGCACTATCCCCACTTATCTCAATAGCTTCTTCGGAATTTTAGGAGCCGGAATCATCGCGATATTTTCTGTGATTTTTATTTCTTTCTTTTTTCTGAAGGACAGCAAACTCATGTTAAATAGCATTCTGGTTTTTGCAAATGAGGGCTATGAACACAAGTTTCAAAGAATATTTAATAAGATCAAAATCCTGCTTTCAAGATATTTCGTAGGCTTGACGCTGCAAATCACTATTCTTTTTGTCCTGTACAGCATTCTACTATCCATTTTTGAGATCAAGAATCCCATTGCCATTGCATTCATCTGTGCCTTTTTGAATATCATTCCTTATCTGGGGCCCATTATCGCGGGGATTTTGGTTTCCCTTTTTGTGATCTCCAGCAATCTTGGAGCAGACTTTCAAACGGTCATCCTGCCCCAGCTGCTATACGTGATGACGGGTTACGGCATCTGCCAGTTAATAGATAATTTTGTAAACCAACCTCTCATTTTTGGTGCGAGTGTACGTTCACATCCGTTGGAAATTTTCCTTGTCATCCTCATTGCCGGCCTCACCGCAGGGATAACAGGAATGGTTGTGGCAGTGCCTTTTTACACCGCAGTTAAAGTAATTGCAAAAGAATCACTTAGTGAATACAAGATCGTTAAACGATTAACTCGTGACCTTTGATGAATCGGGCGCTTCTAAATAAAGAGGTTCAGGATTATATAGACCGGCATTACAAGGAGGAGATTTCTAAAATTTTATTCCGCGGAAGCCCTTTTCAGGAAGTAAGCGTGCAGGAACTTGGCGCACAGTTAAACGGTAAGAAAAAAGCGGAAAAAAAACTGCCTGAATTTTTCAATAAGCGTGGGATCATTTATCCACCTTTGCTTAACCTGGAACAAACCTCTTCTGAAGTTACCGCCAAATACAAGACGTCTTTGGTGGAGGGAAAGTCTTTGTTGGATCTCACCGGAGGTTTTGGCATTGACTCGTTCTACTTTTCTAAAAGCCTTGAAGAAGTGTCGCATTGCGAGCTCAATACTGAACTTTCAGAACTGGCCAAACAAAATTTTAAAACTCTAAATGCCGGGAATATCAACACCATTCCGGGTGACGGAATTTCTTTTTTAAAATCTTCTTCAGAGAGATTTGATTGGGTTTATGTAGATCCATCCAGGCGTGATTATGCAGGCGGAAGAGTCTTTTTCCTGTCAGACTGCCTTCCAAATGTTCCAGAAAACCTTGATTTGATCTTTTCCCATACAGAGAACATCTTGATCAAGACCTCTCCCCTGCTGGATTTACAAGCCGGTTTAAATGAATTACACTCGGTAAAGGAAATACACATTGTAGCCGTAGATAACGAGGTTAAGGAGCTGTTATGGGTACTCAAAAAGGGCTTTTTAGGCAATGTTCGTGTTCATACAGTCAATTTTCAAAAAAAGAAACTTCAGGTTTTTGATGACTTCTTCGGAAGAGATTATCCTGCAAAATATTCGCTCCCTTTAAAATGGCTTTACGAACCTAATGCCGCGATCATGAAAAGCAGATTATTCTCTGCGGTGGGAGAGCGGTTTGGACTTAAAAAGCTACATCCAAATACAAATTTATTTACTTCGGAAGCATTAGTAGATTTCCCGGGACGAAAATTTGAGGTGCTCCAGGTGCTGCCTTTTAAAAAGAAGCAATTGAAAGCCCGTCTCAACTTTTCAAAAGCTCACATAAGTACCCGAAATTTCCCCCTTAGCGTTGAAAACCTTCGGAAACAACTTAAATTAATGGATGGAGGAGAGAATTACCTTTTCTTTATAACTAACATAGAGGAAAAAAAAGTGGTGATGGTTTGCAAAAAGGTACCGGCTAATCCAACGGAAAATTAGTATCTGAAAATGGCTTTTTTGGAAGGTCTTATTTTTCTAAAGCTTTCTGAAAAAATTGCGGGGAAAAATGTAAAAACACCCCACCGCCACAAACCAAATATTTAAAAGAGTGATTCTTGCAACGTCCTGTAACGGCCGAAAATGGGTCACCCTTTCCTGTGGATCGTATTTTACTTTAACAGGCAAATTAATAACTTCTATACCCTTCCAGGCGGCTTTGACCAAAACTTCGATCTCCAGTTCGAATTTAGAAGTAAAAAGCTTCATTTTATTTACTTCTTTGAGCGGATAAAGTCTATAACCGCATTGCGTGTCCTGCAATTGGACACCTGTCTCAACTCTAAACCAGAAAGTAGAACAACGGTTTCCAAAACTACTTTTACCAGGCACTTCGGGGGCATCCATTTTTCGGGAACCAATAACCAGCAATTCCTTGTCTAACGGCTTTTTTGCCTTAAGCGCGTCGAGAAAAACCGGAAGATCATCGGGAAAATGCTGCCCGTCAGAATCCATTGTGATTGCATAGGAAAATCCCAGACTTTCAGCCTCCAAAAATCCCTTTTTTAAGGCCTCTCCTTTTCCTTTATTCTCGGGAAAGCTGAGAAGATCCAGATGAGGATAGCTTTGAAGAATCTTAGAAGTTGAATCTGTAGAACCATCGTTAATCACGATGACGTTGCGGGTGAAATCCAGGACTTTATTGAGTACACCGGCCAGGGTGGTAGCATTATTGAATGTTGGGATGAGAACACAACAGTTATAACTGTCAAATTCCTCCTGAAGAAGTGGCTCTTTTTTCAAGATCTGGCTTTTGCTAAAAATAAGGAAATTGATAGAAACAGCCTTAAAAGAGAATGGTTTTAAAACCTTCAAAAATGCGATTTTTATAACCTGTTGTGTATAAATAAGAAAACCTGGTTCCTTTAGGGAACCAGGCTCTAATTTGCACTTAAAGTTATAATTTAAATTCTAAAATAACCTAAGCTCCGGGGTTGCTTTGCCCGGGTCTCCCATTGCACAAAACCCATGTGGAATTCACAATTCCATATAACCTGTTTTTCCTGTGAAAAAATCCGAAAAACATACTTCTTACATGTCTCTTACCTTTTGTGCCGTTTTTACTGATACAACCAAAGGCGTACCATATCCAGTAGTTTTTCAATATTCACCGGTTTGGTAAGATAATCATTGGCACCTGCCTCGATACTTTTTGCCTTGTCTTCGGGCATTGCTTTGGCAGTTAGGGAGATAATAGGCAGGTCTTCATATTTTTTGAATTTTCTAATCTCAGCAGTAGCCTCATATCCATTCATGACAGGCATCATTACGTCCATCAAAATAATATCGATATCTTTTTCCCGCTCTAACTCTTCAATGGCTATTTTCCCGTTTTTTGCGACCAATACCTTCATGCCCGAATCTGATAAAGCTTTGGTAAGGGCGTAGGAATTGCGTACATCATCATCTACAATAAGAACTTTTTTATTCTTCAAGACATGTTTTGGATGGTGTAATTCGGTCATGATCTTGTTTTGCCTGGACGAGAGCTTGTTTTCGGGAGTATGGAGGAATAAAGAAACTTCATCCAAAAGCCGCTCGATTGAAGGAACAGCTTTTATTAAAAACCTGTCTCCAAATTTTTCCAGTTCTTTCATTTCCTTTTTTGAAAGTTCCTTCCCGGTATAAACTACTACAGGCACTTCTATCATTTTTTCTACAGATTTCAGGTCCTTGAGGATCTGGAAGACTCTAGTATCCTGCAGTCCAAGATCAAGGACTACACAGTCAAAAGAATTAGATTTCAGCTTATTTAATGCATCCTTCCCGGTAGCTACGGTAGAAATATTGACTTCCTTATTCCGTAGCACACTTTCGATTGCTTTTGAAATAACCTCATCACCCTGAATGATAAGAAGCTCTTTAACTGGTGAATTTTCCAGTTCTTCCATCTTTTTGATGGCATTATCAACTTCTTCTATAGAAACAGGTTTCAGGTCAAAGCCCATGGCCCCCTTAAGAAGCGACTCCCGACTTTGATCTTCAGCCGACATCGAGTAAACAGGGATATGCCTTGTTTTTAAATTAAACTTCAAATGATCCAGCACAATGAGCCCTTTCATATCAATTAATTCCATATCAAGCAGAATCCCGTTCGGTTGATACTGGGCCGCCAACTTCATTCCTTCTTTCCCATCTCTTGCGAAAAGCAATTTATAACCATGATTCTGAACAGTATTTCTTACAGATCTAGCAAAATCTTTGTTGTCGCCAATGATCAAAATGGAAGATTCAGAAATCTTGAGATTTTCTCTGTCATCGGGAATATAAGCTTCCAACATATCAACCGATTTACTATCGGGAATTTTGTCGTTTTTTGGCTGCTCCTTGAAGGAAGACATGGCGTCATCCATTTCTTTTATTGGTGCGTTGATAAGATCTGTAGGTATAAAGACCGTAAAAATACTGCCTTTACCCTCTGTACTTTCTATATGGATCTCACCTCCCAATAGCCTGGACAATTCTCTGGAAATCGTTAAACCCAGACCCGTACCACCGTATTGCCGGCTGGTACCTCCTTCGGCTTGTTGAAAAGCCTCGAAGATCATCAGGCGTTTTGCTTCAGGAATACCAATTCCCGTATCTTTTACTGAAATTTCCAGGACTTCTGACTTTGGAAGAACAATTTCCCGGAAGTTAACCCCTGCTTCGGGTTTTGCAATTGTGACATCCACCGAACCTTTTTCAGTAAACTTTACCGCGTTAGAAATAAGGTTTTTAATGATTTGTTCCAGGCGCTGCCCATCAGTAATTATTTTATCGGGGGCACCTGGCTTACAATTTATAATAAACTTGAGTTTTTTAGATTTTGCCAGGGGTTCAAACTGATTTTTCAGGTTTTGTACAAGACTGTTGACCAAGACTTCTTCAGGATGAATTTGAAGCTTACCGGCTTCTACTTTAGAAAGATCAAGAATGTCATTAATAAGATTCAACAAGTCCAGCCCGCCTTCATAAATAATACTGGCAGATTTCTGTTGATCTTTGGAAAGGTTTCCTTTATTGTTATCACTAAGGTCTTTAGAAAGGATGAGTAGGCTGTTTAAAGGAGTTCTCAATTCATGAGACATATTGGCCAGGAATTCAGATTTGTATTTACTGGCGAGCTCTAATTCTTTTGCTTTTCGCTCTACTTCGACCCTACTGAATTGCAAATCTTCCTTCTGCATTTCCAAATCTTTGGTCTTTGATTCCAGGTCATCGTTAGCCATTTGTAACTCCTTACTCTGGATCTTTAGTTTTTCCTGTTGTTTTAAGAGCTCTTCAGACTGTCGCTGCGATTCTTCCAGCAGGTTTCTCATTTTTTCCCTATCCAGAGAAACGTTGGTCGTAATGGCGATGTTCTCTCCAACCGAGCGCACCAGTTCCAGCTGATTGTCATTGAAAGACTCGAAAGAGCCAATTTCGATTACTCCTTTTACC
>JBAVJE010000277.1:0-9470 GCA_049687615.1 Salinimicrobium sp.
TCCTATGGCTTCGTCTTTTGGATACAGCTGCAGGATCTTATCCTGAACTTTGTTATCTATGTCCTGTTTGCGCCCATGGCATTGTAGGCAGAGTGTATTAGTGACAAGCGGATAGTAAAACCGCACGCTATCGCCTTCATCTATAAGTACGGGCTCGGGTTCATGACCCCAGGCTAGATCCTTGCGGTATTGATTGATGAAAGCTTCTTCTTTTTTAGTCGCTTTGTTTTGGGGGTTCCTATTCTTATCGGAAACTCTTTGAATACTTGCGCCATACTTTTGGGCAACCTCGTTTGTAAGGGGAATGGCATTTTCATTACAAAATTCCAGTACTTCAATAGTACTATTTGCTTCAAGTTGTTGCATCAAGTGTTGTCCCAGGTTCTTCTGCGCAGCCATGGCTATCTCAATGCCTTTTTGTTCATAGGTTTGTCCTGTTTTCTGAAGACGAGGACCTTTTCGACCCTGTTGCCGGTAAATTCCATTGCCGGGTCCGGCCTTCCAATGTTCACCAAACCACTCGGGTTCCTCAATCTGATGAGCGTAGATATAATCTGCTATTTTCTCTACCGCTTCGGGTGGAAATCCCTGTTGAGGCATGAGGCCGAATCTATTGATGGCTCCCGGTAATTGCGAATTTTCTGCAGTTGGATTTTGAACATAAGAACTTATCTGGCTAATAAATTCCTGTTTTGAAGGATTGTTTATTAAGTAATGTGCCTTTATGGCTGCCATGGGTGGTGCAATCATTTGATCCATTGAGACTGAAGGATTGTGACATGCATAGCAGTATTGGGTGAGCAGTTTTTGTCCCGGATGTACCTGTGCTTCCATGACTTTCACTTCGGCAATGGGTATAGTTTCATTTTCTTTTTCCTGCCCTTTACAGCCAAGGAGGAGCAGGAGGGAGCCTATGAAAAATATCAGTTTTTTCATCTTCTGATTTTTATACACGGAATATACATATTGACCACGTCCTAAAAAATGTTTAAAATCATGTTTAGAATTTTTTTGCCGCTATTTTAAGTATTTCTTTGTGATAATCAGGGTGTTAAATTCTAAATCCCCTGTTTTTGGCATAATTGCTGAAGCATTAAGATGGAACAATAAGGCCTTAGGCAGATTATTAAGGTAACGAGACATCTCTGACACTGCCAGTTAATTTTGAAAATTTATGAACGTCAATAAAACAATATACCTATTATTTACTGCCAGCATTCTTTTTATTTCCTGTGCAAAAGACGAGGCAGATGTCAGCAACAACTTAACCACCAATGGAGAGAAACAAGCCTTAGTGACAAAGGATTTGGAGGTGGAAGATTTCATATATACGGGAATGAATGATATTTATTTGTACAAAGCTGAAGTGGCCGCGTTGGGTGATTCTTATTTTTCAACCGAGGAGTATAAAATGGATTACCTGGCAGAAGCTGGTTCTCCGGAAAACCTTTTTAAGAAATTAAAATATTCTCAAGACAGATTTAGTTTTTTGACCGATGATTATGATGCTCTTGAAGAAAGCTTTAAAGGAATTAGCAGTAGTACGGCCGGAATGAATTTTGGTTTGGGTAGGATAACCGGCACTGATAATATTTTCGCTTTTTTGCAGTATGTGGTTTCTAATACCCCGGCGGATGATGCCGGATTAACCCGCGGTACGGTTTTTACTGAAGTAAACGGACAACAGTTGACCGAAGACAATTTTTCACAGCTTTTAAGTACAGGTCCTTTTACCATTAACATTGGGAGAATCGAAAATGGAACGCTTATTATGACCGATGAAACTGTTACGTTGAGTCATTTAGAATATACCGAAAATCCAATATTGATTGCTAAAACGCTGGATGTGGAGGGACAAAAAATAGGTTATTTAATGTACAACAGCTTTATAGGCGATTTTGATGATGAACTTAATGATGCCTTTGCGGAATTTAAGTCTCAATCTGTGACAGATCTTGTGCTCGATCTTAGATATAATGGAGGAGGTTCTGTAGAATCTGCAGTTGATCTGGCCAGTATGATCACGGGCCAGTTTGAAGGCGATATTTTTATGAAGGAGCAATGGAACGAGAAATATCAGGCGTATTTTGAGTCTGAAAATTCAGAGAGTTTAATCAATAGATTCAATCCGCAGATTAGAACTAATGAGTTGATTAACAGTCTTAACTTAAACAGGGTTATTATTTTAACTTCAACCAGAACGGCGTCAGCAAGTGAACTGGTGATCAATGGCCTTGAACCTTATATTGACGTGGTGCAGATTGGGGAAACCACCACTGGAAAATTCCAGGCATCGGTGACTCTTTATGATAGCCCCGATTATGGTAAGGAGGAAGCTAATCCAAACCATACTTATGCAGTACAGCCCCTGGTGTTTAAGTCGGCCAATGCTGCAGGAAAATCAGATTATATCAATGGGCTTGTTCCAGATGTGCAATATTCAGAAAACCTCAATAATTTAGGCACTCTTGGAGATACTTCAGAACCCCTGTTGAAGCTGGCTCTATCATATATTACAGGTGAGCCTATTGATATTCAATCTGCTGCGAGAGCCAGGGACATGGATAACTTCCGAATCATTGGAGAATCGGGGATGAATGATGTGAACTATCAAAAAATGTATATTGATAAACTTCCTGCAGGTCTTAGGAGGAAATAATCAAGAAATTTGATAAAAAAAAATCCCGCTTATTGCGGTTTTTTTTTACCACAAAGTGCAGGAATATGATCAATGAATTAACTTGAAATAAAATCAAACTTAAAAATATTTTCATTTATTTTAACGTAAAGATTTATATTTTATAAAAAATGAATCATGTTTGGTATATATGATATCCCTAAATTCTTACTGGCTTTTTTCCTCGTATTGCCAGTGATTTCGATTTTACATGAATCGGGGCACGTATTTTTTGCCTGGCTTATGGGCGCGAAAAATATTAGGGTTACTGTGGGAAGTGGAAAATCCATTTTTAATTTTGGTTTCCTTGAAATTCGTAAGTTTTATTTCTGGTATGGGTACTGCACTTTCGAGAATATAAAACAGAAAGAGAAATTGGCGCGTATCCTTATCTTTTCGGGAGGCGTGCTCTTTAATTTGCTTAGTACTATCCTTGTGATTTCACTTATTGAGAATAAAGTTTTGGAAACCGGCATTCTTACTTATCAATTTACCTATTTTTCGATGTATTATATATTTTTCGCACTATTGCCCATGGTCTATCCCAGTGGAAATTATAGCGATGGCAAGATCATTCTGGAGCTTTTTAAGGGCCGAAAAGAAATTATAGAGGAGAAAACTTACCGCATCCAATGGAAGACCGAAGAGGATCAATGTGAATTATTTGATCATAAGAATGAACTGATAGAAACCTTTAAAAAGGAAGAAGATGCTCTTAAAAGAGCCCGGCAAGTTGCTTGGGAAAACCGGCCAAGCCGTATCATCAGCGTCAGGAATGGTGAAGAAAAGGAAGTTCTGAATTACCCCAGAATTCCTTTATAATCACTTGACTACCCACAAAGGCATATCCAGGTTAGCGTTAAATAACTCTTCGGTTACCGTTCCAACTGCGAAAGGGGAAAAAGTATTTCCACCTTTGTCTGCAACGACCAGCAGGTCAACATCGGAATCTCCAATTTTGGCAATAATTTTATGAGCAGCTCCAGATTCCCTGCCCATAAAAATTAGAGGTTCAATGGCTTTGGAATAATTAAGCTTCTTCAGGAACTTTTCGAATTTTTCTTTTACATGCTTTTCAACTTTCGGTCCCATTGATTCGGGAGATACATATGGAGAAAACTGTACAGGAACACTATACACATGAATTAGTTTTAAGAGCACCTCATCATGCCCTTCCTGGAGTTCTTTTGTGATCCTGAATACTTTTTGGGAGGAATGTGAAAAATCGGTTCCCGCCCAAATAACGTCTATCTTTTCCTTTGCGACTGCGGGCACAGCCAATATATCACAATTGAGTAAACGCAGTAGTTTTCCACTTACCACGCCTGTTCCTTTTTCATGTTTTTTATTTCCAACAATAGCAAGATCAATCGCGTACTTCTCTACAATGTACTTGAGCAGGGATTCACTATATGGATCTTCAGAAATCAATACTTCCCAATTTACTGGGGCCGAAAAATGTTCTTTCACCTTTTCATTGAGATCGTCTCCAATCACCTCATCCAGGTCTACACCTTTAAGATGTTCCTCAAAAAGTTTGGAGATCGCATATTTTTTTATGTTGTGTACAAAATAAACGTTCTCTGCCTGTAGCCTTTCAGCAATGAAAGAAGCATAGGTGATCAACTTGTCGTCAATATGTGAAAGGTCAAGGGCAACGACTATATTTTTAATCTTTTTCATAATACCTGCGTTACTGGTTTTCTTTATTTTGTTTAATTGTTCTTTTTTTAATAAGGTCTGAGATTACTTCTTCATAGTTCTCTAATTCTTTCTGTGCATTTTTCTCTTCCGTTTTTAAATATTCATCCCGCAGCCCGGTATAGAGCGAATAACACATGAATAGTAGGATGAAGGCAAAAGGCAATCCCGTGACTATAGACGCCGTTTGGAGAGCCTGTAATCCACCTCCAACAAGAAGTACAGCTGCCACCGTTCCTTCGGCGAGGGCCCAAAAGATACGTTGTCCTACAGGGGCATCTATTTTACCCCCCGAGGTAAGGCTGTCTACTACCAGAGACCCGGAATCAGACGAGGTAACGAAGAATCCTATTATTAAGATAACTCCTATTACGTTTAATACCGACGAAAAAGGAAAACCTTCCAGGAATATGAACAGTGCAGTGGCCACATTATCATCTACAGCATTTAAGATCGTTTGATCTCCTAAAAGTGCCTGTTGAATAGAGGTGCTTCCAAAGGCAGAGACCCAAAAGAAAGTTATGAGTGAAGGAACAATAAGGACCCCCAGGATAAATTCCCGAATACTCCTTCCTTTTGAAATTCGGGCAATAAACATCCCTACAAAGGGAGACCAAGCGATCCACCAGCCCCAATAAAACACAGTCCACCCGTTCTGCCAGTTATTTCCTGTATAACTCTCAGTCCAGGTAGAGATTTCAAGAAAACTGAAAAGATAACTCCCTGTATTCTGGACAAAAGACTGAAAAATAAATATGGTAGGACCTAAGATTACTACGAGAAGAAGCATCAAAACGGCTATTCTCATGTTCCACTCACTCAAAAACTTCACTCCTTTGTCCACACCCAAAACCACAGAGGTTGTAGCAATAAGCGTAATTACCGCGATGAGGACAACCTGCGTAGTAATGCCGCTGTCTATCCCGAAAACGTGGGCGAGCCCTGCAGCTATCTGTTGTACTCCCATACCCAGGGATGTTGCTAATCCAAACAAGGTGGCCAGGACCGCGAAAATATCTATAATATCTCCTCTTTTTCCGTAGATCTTATCCCCCAAAACAGGATAAAAAACCGAACGTATAGTGAGTGGTAAACCGTGGGAATAGGTAAAGTAGGCGAGGGAAAGCCCCACCAGGGCATAGATTCCCCAGGCGTGTAACCCCCAGTGTAAAAAAGTAAAATTCATGGCTTCCTGAGCGGCCGCGGGAGTTCCGCCCTCAGCAAGAGGCGGATTCATAAAATGCGTAACCGGTTCGGCAATACTCCAAAATAGCAGGCCAATTCCCATTCCGGCACTAAAGAGCATGGCAAACCAGGAGAGTGTTTTAAACTCCGGTTCTGCGTCTTTTCCTCCAATTCGAATTGAACCGAACTTGCTAAAAGCCAGGTAGAGTACAAAAATGAGGAAAATGTTTACACATAATACAAAGAACCACCCACCATTATTAGCCACAAAAGCCTGAATAGCGTCGAAATATCCTTCTGCCTGCTCATGAAAAATTATGGTTAAAGCAATACTTATGATAATGATGATGGAAGAAGTAAAAAACACCGGACCATTGACCTCCAGTCCCATTATCGATTTTCGTTCATCACTTCTTACGATCTTTTTAGCCATGATTCTGAATTTTTAGTTTGAAAGGATTTTAGAAATAGTATCCGAAATTAATATTGAACCTCGCCTCCCATTTGGCATCGGGATTTCCTCCAGCGAAATCGTTCACAAAATTACCGCCCAGCCATGAATGATTATATCCGGCGGCATAATCTATATAGGTGTACAGGTTACCTGCCGCTACCAACACCCCGGTCACGTTCATGAAAGAGTCTTCAAAAGAATTTTCTTTTTTTTGCATATAGCCAAAATCATTGTAAAACTGCAGGTTGGATATAGGACCCCAGCTTACCGGCACATCTCGCGAAACAGAAAGGGTATAGAGGTTGAAATCGGCGGCTACTTCATAGGGTGCGCCATAGGCGGCCATGGTGATAATTTCTTCGGGATTATCTCCTGAGTTCGCGGGATTATGTGAAACAAGCATAGCTTCGGTTTTTAGGTTCCACAGTTTATAATCGCCCTCGTAGTGAAGTGCAAAGGCGTAATGGTTTCCAACTTTTTTGGTGACGATATTATAGAGCCCACCGTACTGGCCCGAGATTCCCAGTTGTGACAGAAGGCTATCTCCCCATTTATAAACCAGCTTCACATTGGCCTGATGCACCTCCTTATTATTCCCTGCCACATCATAGGAATACCTGCTAGAGGAAACAGAGGAAACATCACCAAAACTAAGTTCTTCGGCATTTTTAAAGTAAGCCAACTGGTATTCCAGTTTTTCCCCGAGATGCATGAATTTTATTCCCATGTCGTGATCATCTTCCAATCCCATATAGTATCCGAGGTTGAAGAACCAGTTGTGGGAATTGTACTGCTGAATTCCGAAGGGTACCTGGGTAAGTCCCACCTGAATTTCTTCCTTTTCGTTGAATTTGTAGCCAAACCAGCCCTGCTTGAGCATTCCTCCTCCAAAAGCTTCAGAATAATAGCGGTATTCAGCATTGACATAAATGTCATGGTAAGAAGCAATGGCGTTAATCCTGAACATGTCATAACCAAAATCACCACCTCTCTTCTTTTGTTCGGGTTTCCAGGAAGAAAGATTGTAATTGAAACGCAAAGCTCCCCCAATATCTATTTCAGGGGATTCCTGTGCCTGTAAAGTTGATACATTAAAACTGCATAAGAGAATGAGTACCAGCCAGAAGTTTTGTAGAGAATCTTTCATGGATGCACATTAAGAAAAGCCCAATTTAACCTTAATAGAAAAGATGGAAGTCTTAATACCTATAAAATATTGTTAAGACTCTATTAAGCGATGCCAAAAACCTTGTTCTCAGACGGAAATAAAAATGGGAGTTTGAAGGATTAAAATTTCATCTGTAACGTGAATTCCGGGAGATAATTAAAGGAGAATGGAACAACGACTATAAAGGAGCAATCGGGCATTTCCCGTCTTATCGCTTGGTTTAGAATACGGTAATTCACGTTTAAACCAAAAACAAGAACAGGCTAAAATCTATCTTCAGCCTGTTCTGCCATGACTGTTAATGAGCCTCTTTAGCTTTTTGCTTCTTTTGAGGTTTTGGAAGAATTTGATACTCCGAATTTTTTAAGAATATCTTCCATTAAGCACCACCTAGTTATGGACGATTGTAATAGGTTAAAGCCTACAAAGGCAGTAAACCACAACCAGTTGATATTAACATAGATCGCCAGAAGAAGACTGGCGAGTATAAAAGTTCCGGCGATGCCGCGTATCATTCTGTCTAACATGTTTTGAATTTTCAGTTTAAATATATTTTTCGATGTTAATTATAACCGCTCTTACTGGATTGTTCGTTTCCATGGTCTTATTAAAAACTTTAGTGAGAGTACAGAAATCTTCAATTTTACTTTCGTCTGTGAAGGAAAAGAACAGTACAGATTCATTGCCGCCCTCTATATGGGGAAACCAGGTCTGGGTTGCCAGGAGGGAATGTTTTTTTTTATAGCCATCAATATCTGAAGAGCTAAAGGCTTCAATTTGAGCTTTTTTGAAGAGTTTAAGAACTTCCTTCTGGAATTCCGCAACGGCTGTTACGAGCAATAGTTTCATAATTTTTTGATTTAGGATATAATTTCAAAACTTTGAAATATTCAGATTTATTACTGCTACAATTTACGGTTTTCCTGTGAATTTTTTTTATTTCCCCACCTCCCTATAGAGATGGGGAAATAAATTTATTTTTCAGAAGTTTCTTCAGCTTCTTTCTCTTGTATAGTATCAGGTCGTCCTTCGCGATCCCGATAGTTTTTGCGTTCTATCAAATAGTACACGAGTGGTACCACCAGAAGAGTAAGGAAAGTAGATACTATCGTTCCTCCCATTAGCGAGATTGCCAACCCCTGGAAAATCGGGTCGAAAAGGATTACGAATGCTCCAATAACTACCGTTCCTGCGGTAAGAAGAATAGGAGTTGTTCTAACAGCACCTGCTTCTATTACCGCCTGTTTTAGTGGAATGTCTTCCTCCAGCCTCAGGTTAATAAAGTCGATGAGAAGCACCGAGTTCCGCACCATGATCCCCGCCAGGGCAATCATACCAATGAAGGAGGTAGCGGTAAAGAATGCTCCCAATATCCAATGGCCAAGCACAATACCTACCATGGAGAGTGGAATGGCCACCATCATCACTATAGGGGCTTTAAAATTCTGGAACCAGCCAACAATCAAAATGTAAATGATCACGATAACTCCCAAAAATGCGATTCCAAGATCACGGAAAACTTCCAGTGTGATCTGCCATTCTCCATCCCATTTTACAGTATAGTCATCTTCATAGGTTGGTTGCTCCATGTACAGTTCCTGGATTTGGTATCCGGCAGGAAGTTTAATTTCCTTTAATTTCTCTTCCATTCCAAGAATTGCATATACGGGGCTTTCCAACTCTCCTGCCATGTCGGCAAGCACATATACCACCCTTTTCTGATTCTTCCTATAGATGCTCTTGTCACGAATCACTTCATTTGGAGTGACCAGGTCACTCACCGGGATCATTTGCCCGTTTTGAGAAGCGATCTGTATTTGCATGATATCCCTTACCGAAGATTTATCCTCCTCATCAAAGGCCAGGACAATGCCTATAGTTTGTGAAGCCTTTTCATCATACAACTGGCTAACGGCTCTTTTTCCAAGTGCGGTATTCAGCGTGTAAACAATCTGCTGAGGGGCAATCCCGTACAGCATAGCCTTTTCTTTGTCGATCTCGAATTCAAATTCTTTTTGATCTGCTTCTACCATCCAGTCAATATCAACTACATCTGCAGTATTGTGAAGAATGGTCTTTACGCTGTCTGCAATGGCGATTTGTCTTTCATAGTCGGGCCCGTATATTTCGGCCACAATTGTTGAAAGTACCGGCGGTCCCGGTGGAACTTCTACCAGTTTTACATTTGCTCCGTATTTTTTACCTATTTTCTGAATATCGGGTCGTAACATCTTTGAAATGTCGTGACTTTGAAGGTTTCGGTCTCCTTTTGGTAACAGGTTTAC
>JBAVJE010000278.1:0-11638 GCA_049687615.1 Salinimicrobium sp.
TTTGTACCGTTAATGATTCCAAACGTGTTTTTAAACTCCTCGTGTACATTGTATGCAATGGGCGTGAACCTTGACGCAGTAATCTGCAAATTGCTTAGTCTGTCAAGAGCGAAATTCTTGACTTGATCTTCATCAAGGGCAATCAAATACCAACGGTTCCTGGCTTCCTTTAAGGCAATGGGATTGACTGTGCGACTGCTTACCGACTCATCCCAGAATTTATGATAGTCAAAGCTTACAGCGATGTTATTCTGAATGGCATGAATAAGACCTGCCATATGCTCTGTACCCAGAGATCTTCTTTCCTCAAAAACCAAAGATTCCCCTAACCCCTTGGAAAGCCTGATGGCGTTGACGATCTCAAAATTCTCACGCAGGCGGCGGGAGTGGAGCTCTTCCACATCATCCTTTATAAAATATTGACTGGTGCTTTTGTTTGATACAATTTCGATCTCGTAAATGCTGGCGATATTCTTTATGTCCCTTTGAAACGTCCTTTGGGAGGTTAGCAGGTTTTCTTCATGCGCATCGGGGTCCCCGGCTATTTCATTTTGCACTTCCTCATAGCTCATGGGCCTTCTTCGCAGAATGGAGATGATCTTGTTATAACGCTTGATGGTTTGGTGTACAGCCATAGTAGTTAATAACAGAGTTTTGAAAAAAAGTAAGAGACCTGTTCTTCGAAAAGGTCAAGCGGAATGCGGTGCCCCAGGTGGGGATCGACCTTTATCTCCAATTCATTGTCCTGCAGGTGCCTGCTTAAGAAAGCCAAAGTTTCCCGTGGATCTACCACTTTATCCCTGGCTCCCAACAGGAGTTGCTTTGAAGAATCACCCTTGACGAATTTTTCATCCGGAAGCATCGTGCTCCAGGGATATTTAGATAAGGGAGGATTAAACAACAGGGCAGGGCGGCCTATCCAGTTAGAAATGATATACCCGTTCAAGGCACCCATACTGCTGCCAATGATCACGTTTATTTCTGTGTGGGGATAATTCTGAAGAATTCGTTGAGGCTGGATATGCTTGACCGAATAATCAATATATGGGGCAAATACTTTTCCGTATTTCTCCAGGACTTCGCGTTTCTGCTCGCTTAATTTGCTCTTTAATCCGTGTAGGTAAAGAATGTTCATATCGTTTCTTTTGAGTAGTGAAAGTAAAGAAACGAATAGATTGCGACAAAATATGTCGTTATTATTTCAGGAGGAAGAACTTATTTAATAAAAGAAAGCAGCCCCAAAATCGGGACTGCTTTCTGATTTTTTCAAAGGAAATAAAAGATATAGTCTTGTCTCTAGCTAATCCTGCAAGACAGCCTCCTCTTTTTCAACTTTTTCGACTATTTCCGCAAGTTCATTAATGATACTCACTCCTTTATCCTTATTATACCAAACCTGAAGCTGAGCTTTAAATTCGGCATCGATCTTACCGAATTTTTCCTTGTAGTCGGTGACCAGTTTTGTAGCCGCAGCAGATCGTGGTCCCCAGGTTGCCATAACTTCAAGATCATCATTTAGAATGACCAGTTTTGGGATAGAACGGGTACCATTGGTAAGGAAATTATCCATTAATTCGGGATGTTCATCTCTTAAAATGATCCTGAGGTCGATATTCTCTGAAGCTTCTGCAAGCTTATGGAGAACCGGGAGCGTTTGCGCCGCGTCACCACACCATGATTCAGTGATGACCACCCATGTTTGCTTCTTCCTTAGTTTCTTAAAAACATAGGTCGCAGCTTCTGTAAGCTGTAATTTTTTATTTAGTCGTTGGGAACGCTTATAGTTTAAAGCGGTAAAATCCACGCGATCTTGATTAATTTCTCCGGTGGTGCTTTTCGAAAGTACCAGGTCTTCCATTAGATCCATATAATCCTGATATCCGAAGGAATTTTCCAGACTGTAAACCAACTTTTCTCTCATAAAGTCAAATTTTAAAGTGCAATTTTAAGTTTAATCCATACAAGGAGAAATGACCATACTCAGCTTAATCAACATTTTTTTAATTAGTTGCCCTGCTGCTGCTTATGAAATTTTAAATTCCATGTTAGGGGTAACATTAAAAATATGTTGAGCCGGGACTTTTCCCTGCAGAAGTCATTATTGGCAATAATCTTACCATATTTCTGCAGGGCTTCGCATTTAATTCTAATACACCCGATTCAAATTTGCTTCACAAAATCTAAAAATACTTTTTTATGGAGTTCAAGGTCCATATCGGGAGACAGGGATACCCGGGCGATATAATCTTTGTCGTCTTCTTTAGTGGTTCCTTGAGTGGAGGTTGCAGGGATCGTCCAATAGCAACCTTTTAACTGCCCATAGCTCACACAATATTTACTCTCATCAGGAATTTCACTAATCATCATGTTGATGAGCTTTTGGTTCAGGCCCCTTTTATATGTCTCCCTTTCTTCAGCGGTATTCCCTTTTGTGGGGAGATCCAGGGAAAATACCGAAGGGGTAAATCCTTCCTGAGCCAATTCTTCTGAAACAAAATTGATCTTTGCCTCCGGTAAGCTGTCTTTAATAAAGTTTACGAACTCCCGGGTGTTCTTATAGGCATCTTTGATCCTTTGGTTCATTGAAGGCAATTGTTTTGCTAAGATTTCCATCTGAAGAGCTGTCGCCTCGTTATCACAAAGTTTCAGATGTTTGTCTATATATGCCAGCAAGGCTTCAGCCTTATCGTTGGCCACGCAGTAACCGGCAGTACATTTTCCTCCACTTGGAAATTTCGAACCACTCACATAAGAAATAGTTCTCACCGCTGAGAGTATTCCATCTTCACCTACAAACTGAACATTCGGACAAAAGGTTTGATCTAAAATAAAAACCGGATCTATAGCATTTTCCCCGGATGCCGTTTTCCGCAGTTTACTTAAAACCTCTTTTAATTTTTCCAGATCGGGAACTTCAACTCTTGGGTTTGTGGGGATTTCAGCGATGATGTAAGGAACAGCATCCTGCTTAGCGACCTCGTCCAAAACGTTATCAATACTTTGAACCATATCATTATCACCATCCACCGGTAGATCCATTACCTCAACATTATCAATACAGGCAGCAACGCGCCTTGCCTGATCATTTGTTCCGCCATAACAGTTTGGAGGAACAATAATTTTGAGGTTCTTTCCGGGATGTTTTTCCTGGCCATCGTGAATGAGACCCATCATGATCGCATATTGCATAGAAAGTCCGGAGGAGGCGATTAGCGCTTTTGACTTTGTAGCGGTAATTTCATGAATGGAATCGACTACACTCGCCTTGTTTGCCCCCGCATTATTTTTTTCATGAGCAGAAGCAGGCTTTCCTGTCAGCATCTGCAAGGCTGAAAAGCAATCGGCCGGAGTCATTGCAATGGTCTCTCTTCTTCGTACATGCTGAATTTCGGAAATGTAACTTTCATTTTCCTGCCCGTTCACATATAAAATGCTTCCCAGCTGAGAATGAATAGCGACAAAAAAGTCAATTTTTGAGCTGAGGTTCACCTTCCCAATTTCATCTTGTTGTGAAATGAAAATGGTACTGCCCTCAAATCCCGGAATTTCTTCGACATCCTCAACCTGCCTTAAGTCAAATTTATAACCGTAAACACGCTTTAGAACTTCGGGATCGAAAAATTCAGGCAATTCCCCGGTATAAACGATTTGGGTATTCTTTTGATCTAATAAATTCTTTCTTAGAACCGCTAAAACGGGAATCGTCCTGGACGAAAAACTAATTACACTTTCCGGTTTGAGATCGTTTAAATGGGCCACCGTCCATTCCAGTACACTTGATAATGGATGGCCTAATCGAATATAGTCGTACGCAGTAGGTAATTCACTGAGTGCCGAAGTTTCAGAATTATTGTCTTTATATAAGCCTTCAAACTGTTCCAGGAATTCAGTTTTGGCCAGATTTTCATTATAAATATCTAATCGATGTGTGGTCAGCCTTAACCAATCTGTTGGCAGATTTTTTAATACATCTTCAATATAATATAGCACGTTATGCTCTTTCATAATCTTTACTTTAAGATAGGTTCGGCAAGATAATCTGAATTAGATTGATTTTAAAATATTCCCCCTTCGATATATCATTTCCCCCTTCAAATACTTCAATTCTAAAATTGTTCTTCCATACCGAAACGTATAGGTGAATCTTGAACATAAAAAAAACCGGAATATTAAAATTCCGGTTCTTAAAAGTATTCAGGAGGTTTTATTATGATGCGAACATAATGGCCTTTACATTTACGAATTCATGTAGCCCGAAACCTCCATGTTCCCGCCCGAATCCAGAATCTTTTACCCCTCCAAACGGCATATCCGGTTTAGCGAGACCAAAGGAATTAATAGAAATCATTCCCGTGTCAAAGTGATATTGAGCCAGCTCTCTTGCCTTTTCTTCATCTTTAGAAAAGATGCCGCCTCCAAGTCCAAATCTACTGCTGTTGGCAATACGCATAGCATCGTTGGTATCTTTAGCTTTTATTAATGAGGCTACCGGGCCAAACAATTCATCATCATAGGCAGGCATGCCCGGTTCAAGATTATCCAGAACGGTGGCCGGATAAAAGAAACCATCTCCATCGGGAATTTTTCCTCCACATAATACTTTAGCTCCTTTTTTTACGCTTTCTTCTACCTGTACATGTAATTCCTCGCGCAGATCTTTCCGGGCAATCGGGCCAATATCGCTGTCATCTTTCGTAGGATCGCCCGCTTTCAATTGTGACATTTGTTCCACAAAGGCTTTCTTGAATTGATCATATACCTTTTCGACTACAATAAATCTTTTTGCCGCCACACAGGTTTCTCCGTTGTTATAAGTCCTCCCTACAACACAGGTCTTCACGGCCAAATTAATATCGGCATCTTCCAATACGAGATAGGCATCGTTACTTCCAAGTTCCAGCACCGATTTTTTTAGATTTTCTCCGGCCTTTTTCCCGATGATCCTTCCGGCGGCCGGACTTCCTGTGAGAGTTACACCCCGTACCAGCTTATGTTCGATAACAGCGTCACTTTGATCATGAGAGATCAATAATACTTTGAATAAGTTTTCGGGCAGTCCTGCTTCCAGATAGATCTTTTCGAGTAAAAGCGCACTTCCGGTTACCCCTTCAGAATGTTTTAAAAGAATTCCGTTTCCGGCCATTAAACTTGCTATGGAATACCGAACTACCTGATAAGCGGGGAAATTCCAGGGTTGGATTCCGTAGATGACACCAAGAGGGGAGTAGGTGATATAACCTTTTCCCCCATCAGCCAATTTCCGCTCCTCATCCTGAAGGCCCGCAGGGCCGGTTTTGGCGGTATAATCACAAATGCCCGAACAGAGCTCCACCTCCTGAATCCCTTGTTTAGTAAGCTTCCCCATCTCTTTGGTCATAAGCTCAGCAAGTTCTTCTTTATATTCGTCCAGCTTTTTGCCGATAATAGAAATGACTTTCGCCCTTTCTTCGGCCGGCTTATTCTTCCATTTCAGGAATGCTTCGTGGCATGACTTTACAGCAGTATTCATTTCATCTGTAGTCATCATTTTGTAATCCTTAATGGGCTTACCGGTGGTGGGATTGATTGTTTTCAGCATTTTTTCTTCAGACATAACTCTTTTTTTTGTTTTTTTGAACTCATTTAAAGATAGTTAGAATAAAAATTGAAGGCTTATAATGCCTTGTTAAACCATAAGGGGTAAATGCTAAGGTTTTGGTTTTTGCAAGTGCCGGAGGTGAGGAACGAAAATTTCCCGGTTAAAAAGTCGCTGGAATATTCTAATTTATATCGGGACAATTCCTAAAGGATTGGATGATGGTATATATCTTATTTTTAATGTTTTATGGGCTGAGGGAGTGAGCAACAACAGAAATTTACAATCTCTGATTATATTTTTGGACCACTTTATTTACTTCCTCTTTTTCCGGGATTGCCTATTTTTACAAAAAAGCGGAAATGGAAGCAGTGAAATGGAAAAAGCACCCGCGGTTTACGGACCTGAGAATACTTGAGGACGGAAGCAGATTTGTCTGGATGGATAAGCCAATAAAGATAAAGATGCATAAAACCAAAAAGGGTAGTTTAAAAGTCGTCATGATTAACAGGACCTATTATTCTGCAGCTAAACTGGTGCTGGAAACCTGGGGCGAAAAACCCAAAGACAACAAGCGATATTATGCATGCTATAAGGATGGGAATAAGAAAAATCTGCATCCGGACAACCTGTATTGGGGGCTGCAAAATATGAAGAAAAGTGACTTTTTTGAACGCAATATCAGGCTGAGCAAACTCACCAAAGATCAAACCTATGAAGCTTATCACAGGAACAGCTATAACGGAGAGTCTTTAGCTTCCATTGCCAGAGATTTTAAGGTATCTGATATGACCGTGCACCGGGCGATCAAAAGGCTTCGAAAAAAGGTGCTGGAGGAGAAGAAAAATTAAGCTCGTTAGGGTTTTGAGAGTCTCTTTTTTTGAGCTTCTTAAAGTTCTGTTATTCTGTGTTCCCATTTCTTAACAAAAAGGTAATTTAGGCGCTTTGGCTTGAAATTTATGCAGGAAAATAGACAAGGTTCAGTTTTTAAATCATCCGAAATTACGGGAACAGCAGAATCATTACTTAATGTGATGACTAATCCGGCTTTGGCGGTAGACCCGACCCTCAAGGTCGTGGCCGTAAATGATGCCTTTTGTGAGCTGCTTGATACCAAAGCTTCCGGACTTAAGGGAGTTTCTCTTTTCAACCTCGAAAAGCTTGAGTGGGATGCAGCCAAAGAGCTTGAAAAAAAGTTGTTGAAAAATGACATTTTAGAGCCCCTATCGGTAGAAATAACCAAAGATGACATACTCGAGAAATTTTTGGTCAAGACCGGGAAACTGCCGGTAGGAGAAGAGCACCTGCTGCTGTTGTCTTTTTGGTGTGACTCTTCAGAAAAAAGAAAAAATAAGAAGTTCATTGAAGAAGTAATGTCGCAGGCTCCCGCATTGATCTGCGTCCTAAAGGGGCCCAACCATATCTTTGAAATAGCTAACGAGAATTATCTCGAACTGGTTGGTCACCGCGACCTCATTGGAAAACCGGTCAAGGAGGCTTTACCCGAGGTAGAAAGTCAGGGCTTTACAGATATTCTGGACAAAGTTTATCAAACGGGAGAGGCTTATGTGGGTACCGAGATTCCGGTAAAACTTTCCTCGGAAGGAGACAGCCTTAGAACAAGGTTATTAGATTTTGTGTACCAGCCCATCAGGAATGAAGAGAATCAGGTAGAAGGGATATTTGTTCATGCCATAGACGTTACCGAAAAAACCAGCAACAGCAGAAAGATCAGGGAGAGTGAAAAAAATTTAAGGGCTGTTATTGATACCGTTCCCGTCATCATTTGGATAACAGATGAAGTAGGAGAAAGTACCTATCTCAACAGTAACTGGTATACTTACACCGGGCAGTCTAAAGAAGAGAATTCTAAGATGGGCTGGCTGGCCTGTGTTCATCCTGAAGACAGGGAGAACGTAATGCAAAAATTTCTAAAAAGTCTTGAGCGAAAGGAATCCTTCAGCCTTTTTTACCGGCTTAGAAATAAGAACGGGGAATATAGGTGGGCAATGGATTCCGGGAGGCCTAAATACCGGCTGGATGGAAGCTTTGAGGGAATGATAGGCACTGTCGTAGATATTCATGAAGATAAAATCAAGGAACAGCTCATTAGAGAGAAAGAACACAAGATTAGTTCTATAATTGAACAGGCCACGGTCGCCACAGCGGTATATATCGGGGAGGAAATGAAGATTGAAATGGCCAATGATGCCATGATACAACTTTGGGGAAAGGACAGCTCTGTGATTGGTAAAAAGCTACATGAGGCGCTTCCCGAACTGGATGGACAGCCTTTTCGCGAATTGCTGGCACAGGTTTTTGCTTCCGGAAAAACTTATTGGGGAAAGGAGGAAAAGGTAGACTTGCAAATAGGCGGTGAGATCCAGACAGGTTACTATAACTTCACCTATAAAGCATTGCGCAATGAGAAAGGAAAGATCTATGGAATTCTAAACACGGCCTTGGATGTGACAGAGCAGGTTATAGTGAGAAAGAAAATAGAGCATAGCGAAAAACGCTATCAGGATATTATTATGTCTTCCCCGTATCCCATTGCCACCTGGAAAGGTGACGATCACGTGATTGAGATCGCAAACGAAGCCATGATCAAAACCTGGGGAAAAGGAAGAGATGTCTTTGGAAAGCCGTTACTTGAAGTATTTCCTGAATTGATAGAACAGGGTTTTGAGGAAATACTGCAAAAAGTATATCAAAAGGGTGAGACTTATAGGGGCTATGAAATGCCTATGGAACTGATTAGGCATGGGAAAAGGGAGAAGGTGTACTATAGCTTTGTATATTACCCCCAGCGAGATATTGACGGTAATATCATTGGAGTAGTAGATATTGCTACCGAAGTTACGCCGCAGGCCGAGTTAAAAAAGAAGCTTCAAGAAAGTGAGTTGCATTACCGGCAAATGGCCGATTTAATGCCCGAAAAGGTTATTAACACAGACCCCGTGGGCCGAGCGCTTTTTTTTAACCAAAACTGGCTGGAATTTACCGGCTTAACCAGTGATGAACTTCGGGAAAAAAACTGGACCTCCCTGATACATCCTAAAGACAAAGAGGAATTCCTAAAAGAGTGGAATTCCTGCTTAGAATCTGGTGAAAAATTTGAGACCGAAGTACGAATTGCTGATAGAGAACAAAATTACCTCTGGCATATTAGCCGGGCAGAAGCCGTGAAGGACGAAAAGGGCGATATCACCATGTGGATAGGTACCAATACCCAGATTCAGCGTATTAAAGAGGAGGAAAAGCGTAAAGAAGACTTTTTGAAAATGGTGAGCCATGAATTAAAAACTCCTGTAACTTCCATAAAAGGCTATGTGCAGCTCTTACTCAATCTTTTGAGAACGGTTCAAAACCCCGAGCTGGAAAACTTGCCGTTCAAGGTTTCCCTTGAGCGAATCGATCATCAAATACGCAGGCTTACACGACTCATTTCAGAAATGCTGGATCTTAGCCGGATTGAAGAAGGAAAACTGGAGCTGCAAACGCAGCAATTCAGCATTAATGAACTAGTCAAAGAAACTATTCAGGACATTGTGCTTACCAACACTCAGCACCAAATCAAAGTATCGCATAACTTTTACTGCGAGGTCCTGGGAGACAGGGACAGGATAGGACAAGTATTAATCAACTTCGTTACCAACGCGATAAAATACTCTCCCGACAGTCAACTTGTAAGGGTAAGTATAGATAAAGCAGGCGAAAAAGAAGTAGCGATAAAGGTCGAAGACGAGGGTTTAGGTATAGAGGAGGAAGACCTTAAAAATATTTTTAAACGCTTTTTCAGGGTTGGCGGAGAAAAAAAGGAAACCTATTCCGGTTTTGGAATCGGTTTATATTTGGCTCAAGAAATAATTCAGCGGCATAAAGGTAGAATTGAGGTAAAGAGTGAAAAAGGAAAAGGTTCCGAATTTACTTTCTTCATGTCTATAGCGGCTCAAAATCAATAGAAAATAATGGCAGAAAAAGATAGGATCCTGGTGGTAGACGATGATTCAGGAATTGGAGAAATGCTCCAGACGCTATTGGAATTTTATGGTTACCACGTGGTGGTTACCGAAAAACCCCATGAAACCGAGGAATTAATCGAAAAACATGACATTGATTTGGTCATGTTGGATATGCTCATTTCAGGAGTTAATGGCACAGATGTTTGTGTCAGGCTTCGTCAAAATAAGGTTACCGAAAATATTCCCGTGCTTATGATGTCTGCTCTTCACGATGCAGGCCCAAAATGTAAAAAGGCAGGGGCAGATGACTTTATTGCCAAGCCTTTTGAGATGGAAGATCTTGTGAAAGTCATCAATGAACTTATTGATCGTAGGAATTCACCTACAGCATGATATAGGGTTCCAAAAATGGAATTTTCGGGAATCCTTTTTGCCACACTCGACCAAAAAGAATCTCATTAAATTAAAGGGCTTCAAAAATGTCATTTTTTGGAGCTCTTTAATTTTTGCTGCTCTTTAATGACTCTTTTAGGATAGTCAGAAATTATTGCGTCCACTCCAAAGTGCAACATTTTCCTGATGTCTCTCTTCCGGTTCACGGTCCAGGTGAATACTCCGATATTTTTGTGATGCAGGAAGTCCACCAATGCCCTGCTTTGTATAGCGGTGTGATGGGGGCTGTAAAAATCGGGTTTGAAGTTAAGTTTTTCCAGATTTTTTATGGTATCTCCATGTTCTACAAGATAGGAGACCTTCACTCCGGGGTATTTCGAATGTAAAATATTTAGAAGATTTGAGTCGAAAGACTGAATGATAAGGCGATGCTCTATTTGGTGTTTTTTAAGAATTTGCATGACCAATTGAATGAAATCTTCGGGTTGTGGTTGGAATTCACCGTACTCCCTGGGAACCGATTTTATTTCGACGCTGTAAGTGACCGGTTTAAGCTGTTTGTTACCAATTCGGTTTTCAACCGCCAGAATCACTTCTTCAAGCGTGGGTTTATGGGTTTTGATCCTTTTCTTCCGGAAGAATCTGAAATCCCATTTAGACCCTGCATCGAACTTTTTGATTTCACTATACTCCATGTGATACAGGTTATAGTCTCGCTCCTTCTTATGCGATATTGCCTCGCCCCTGGGAGTAAGCATATAAGCTGAAGCCATATAAGGTTCATGCGAGACCACAACTTTCCTGTCCTTTGAGATCACAACATCCATTTCTAATGCGTCAACTCCCAGATCGACTGCATATAGAAATCCTTGCAGGCTGTTTTGCGGCCATTCCCCGGCAGCTCCGCGATGACCGTGAACCTGAACTGCTATTTTTGAAATACCGTTCATTTTTTGCTTTTTTCGAAGGAGTGTAAGACCATACAATATTTTGGATTGAACAGGTTTTTTTATCCGGTACGGTACATTAAAATATGAAGGTACCTATTTCAGAAATTTTTAAGCAAAAAAAAACCGCCAGTTGGCGGTTTCGAATTCCGGGAAGAAAGTCTATTCCTCCACTGGTGCAATTTGGTCGTCGGTATCGTGGATCTCTTCATCGATCTCACGCTCTACCTTCTCTGCACCCTCTTCAACTTTTTGGGCGGCCTCACGAGTTCCGGCTTCGATATCATCGCCTATCGCCTCTGCGGCCTCCTTTGTTTTGTCCTGTGTGCTTTCCCTGCAGGAAAAAGTGGTGAGGGCAAGTACAGCAAAACTTAAGCTTAAAATAAGTTTTTTCATAATCTTTGGTTTTACTAAAAAAGCCACAAGACTTTCTTGTGGCTTATAATAAAAAGGATTTGGATCCTTAGTCCATCTCTTCTTCATGGATTTCTTGATCGATTTCATCACCAGCTTCTTCAGCAGCCTGGTCGATCTCGTCTCCGGTTTCTTCAGCTTCAGCCTCAATTTCATCTCCGGCGTTTTCAAGGTCGTTTCCTACTTCTTCCATGTCGTTTTCGACATTTTCTTCAGTAGTTTCTCTACAAGAGTAAGTAGTTAGCGTAAAAGCAGCAACAAGTAGTGTTAAAAATAATTTTTTCATGTTAGTATGTTTAATTAGTTAAGACAAATTTAAACTAATTTTTAAATATCCAAAGAAG
>JBAVJE010000279.1:0-2550 GCA_049687615.1 Salinimicrobium sp.
GTTTCAAAACTTCAATAATAAAAACGGCAATGGCCACATCAGCTTTGGGGCATTCCTGTAGATCGATAACCCTAATCTCAATAGCCTTACGGTCAAAACGGGCAATCGCCCCCCGGGAATTTAAAAAGTGATGATCAAGAATATGCTCCTCATCAAATGGGCGAATGGCTTTGTTAATAGGTTCAAAAATGCCTTTAAAATACTGGTCACGGGAAAAAAACTGCTCAGGAATTACCTTTCCCGTCATCTCCGGGATCTCCTTTTGATTGGTTTTATAGACTTGCATTCTCGCATCTTTATAGCCTGAATACTTTCCATCAAAAATGGGAGAACTGGCACTTAGCGCAGGAATAACAGGCAGCAGAATTCGTACTGCCGCATGTAACTTTTCAAACTCGGCATCATCAAAAAAAGGCAAATTAATGTGCATGCTCTGTACATTGCTCCAGCCAAGACCGCCACAGTCAAAAATGCGATTATCCACAGCATAAATTTTACTGTAGTTATGCTGCCATAATTTCATCTCTGTCACAGGATTCATGAGAGGGTGTGAAGCCGTAGGCAACAATTGAGATCCAAATTCCTGAAGCAGCGCATTCATTTCAAGAACATTTTCAGAAAATAGTTCGTCAAGGGTTTCCAGATCATCTGTAGGACCGTTAGTCTTCATTTCCACTACATGAGCTACAAGTTCATTGCTCCACTCAATCCTTCCATTCTCTACATCAGAGGTTAGTGAGCCATTTTTCTTTGTAAGCAATTTATCTACAATAGGATTGACCTTAAGATCTGCGGTATTCACCAACATATATTCAAGTTCAATTCCAAAGACTTCAAAAAGGTGATAGCTCATTCAATTTTTTTTTCAAGCCGACCTTTCAAAGCCAGCAGGATTTCTTTATAAACCTGGTCGCCGTAGAAGGCATCTTCCACGCCAAAATCAATATTCGGATTGTCGTTAATCTCGATCACCAGGGGTTTGCCATCTACCTCTTTTACATCTATCCCGTAAAGGCCTTTTCCCATAAGTTTGGCAGATTTCATCGCTGCTTCCAGGACCTTTTCCGGAACATCTTCAATCGCCATACTGTCGGCATTCCCGTCTTGATCATCTTTCTTTTTCGCATTCCAGTTATAGATTTGCCAATGCCCCTTAGCCATATAGTAACGGCAGGCAAAAAGGGGTTTTTCATCAAGGATTCCAATTCGCCAGTCATAATCTGAAGGTGTGAATTCCTGCGCGATGACCAGCTCAGATTTCTTCAGCATTTCTGCAACCAGATCTTCATATTCTTCTTCAGTTTTGGCCTTTTTGACCCCGAAAGAAAAAGTAGAATCAGGCGATTTAAGCACCAATGGCAGACCCGTTTTCTGAATCACAGAATTTTTGTTATCCTTATGAACAATAATTGTTTTTGGGGTGGGAATACCGGCATTTTCAAGGGCTTCTGCCATAAAAACCTTGTTGCAACATTTTAGAATAGCATCGGGATAATCCACTATGGCGATATCTTCCTGCTGGGCTTTACGTGCGAAGGCATAAGCCTCATTATTCACCTCGGTACTCTGTCTTATGAAGAGCGCGTCAAAGGCCGGCAATCTGGAAAGGTCCTTTGGAGAAACAATCTCGACGTAAAAATTCATTTTTTCGGCCAGTTCTACGAACTTTTTCAGAGCCTTTTGATTGCTGGGAGGGGCTGGATCATTCTCTTGTACCAGGATAGCCAGATCGTATTCATAATTTTCGGTTTTTGGCGTATCGTAACGTTTTTTGCCAAAATACTGCACAGCCGATTGCCACATCATCTCCTTGTGATCTTCGGGAATCTCCACTTCAGAAAGAGCTTTGATCGATTTGATCGTCCATTTGTTGGTAAACTGAAACTTCACCCTTAAAAAAGGAATCTGGAAGTGCCGGTGAAACATGGCGCTTAAATCTTTATACTTCCGGGCCAGGTTTTGGCCAAAGTATATACTTAGGGTGAATTCTGAAGATTTTATGCCTTTTAGGCTTTTTTGAATTAGATCATCAAATTCTTCGGAAACAATTCTCACCAGAACCGGCTCCCGAAGATCAACCAGGTTTTTAATTGTGGGAATGGCCAAATGGCCACGGGCTTCAGCTAAAAGAGAAACATAATAACCTTTAGACTGGTAGGAATAATCTTTACAGAGGTTAAAGATCCTGGCCTTCTTGAGCTGAGAGAATTTTGGGGTTGTAAGATAATCCCGGGCCGAGATGATCTCAATGTTTTCCAGAGAGATATTCCAATTTTCGGGTTTATTTACAACGATATACTTCTTCATGAAATAATATAAAAAGTTTATTCAAAATTAGTTGAATTTCCCATAACAAAAGGAAAAATCATTTGCGTTAAAATGAAATTAACAAAGGGGGAAATGTTGCCACCAAAGACTTCAGAAGCAACAGCAATTAATAACCGCAGCGTGACAATTGTCATTAGAAATACAGCAAATATTGGGACAGATAGTTTTATTAAGAAGGTGTGTAAGATAAGAGGGTTCAAAAAGGTCACTTTTGAGTAAAAA
>JBAVJE010000280.1:0-2336 GCA_049687615.1 Salinimicrobium sp.
GGAGAAGAGTTTCAAAAAAAACATGGTTTCACTTGTCCTACAGGCGTTCGCGGACGGAATTCTGAAAATTCTCTTTATCGTAAGAAGATTGGTTGGGAGGTGAGTCAACCTTTGGAAAACGGTATAAAAGACACTTATGAATGGATAGACCAACAGGTCAAAGCTGCTCAAATAACATCATTGTCACAATAACCTCTGAAAGTCCTGTATTCTTGTTGGCCAGTGAATTTTACTCTAAAAAAATTATTTACTATAGAGGAATACAATTATTAAAATCAATGAAATCAGGCGAGCAACAAGGCAGTATTCATCCACTGCCATATATGGAAACTACTCCCATTATCTCCCTCTAAATATCTTTTCCATTCTTTCTCAATTTCATCATGATCAAACCAATCTGCTGCAAGAGAAGTTTTAAGCATCTCCAGCTGCTTTTCAACAAAACCTTTTAATTCATTTCCCAGCCATTCCCGTTGTGGGGTTTGTAATGGGCGTTTTGGAGCATAAGAGAGTTCTTTTGGCGCCAGTTTAGAAAGCAGGTCTCTGAGCAAATATTTCCCCTGGCCGTTTTGAAATTTAAATTCCTCAGGTTGGGCAAATGCAAATTCCACAAGTCGGTAATCAAGGAAAGGTTCCCGCAGTTCGGTGCTGTAGGCCATGGAGATGCGGTCATTGAAGCGCAGTGCCCTCGGAATTTTAGTGTAGAAGAGATCACGATATTGTAGGTTTTGCAGGCGATTATCGAATGGTTGCAAATAAACCGGTTTTTCGGCGAGCGCTAAAAATTCTTTCTGTAGCACATTAGGTTTGAACGGGGATTTGCCTCCTGTTCCCTGGATCGTACTTCCCGAGCTTTGATAATAATCATAGCCAGCCCATTGTTCATCCATGCCTTGACCATCGAGCAGTACTTTTACGCCATCTTTTTGAGCTTGCTGAAAGATTCGGGAGTAGGCGAGAGTAGGAATTCCGCCGTAAGGTTCATCCTCAAAGTGGCTGATCTGCTTAGCTGCTTCTTCCACCTGAGTTGCTGAAAAAAGCACTTTTTGAAGCGGATTTTGAGTGCTGGAAATCATTTGCTCTACCCAGCGAAGCTCGTCATAACGATCATCTCCCGTGTAGAAACTGTAAGCATTGATCTGCTTTTTATCTTCAAACAGGTTCACCAGGGCAAGCAGCAGAGAACTGTCCACTCCGCCGCTTAGGTTAAAAGCGACCGGCACATCGGCACGAAACCGAAGGCTAATGCTATTTTTCAGCAAATCTAAATATTGAGCCTTTACCTCTTCAAAAGTTAAATTAGTTGGAATATTTCTAAGCCTGTTTTCGAAATCATACCACTTTTGGACCTTTAATCTTCCACTAGAATACTCCAGAAAGTGTCCGCCGGGAAGTTGTTGGATGTCCTTATAGAAGGTTTCTTGTGGTAGTCCGTAGGAACCAAAACTGAAGTAGTTCGCCCAAACCTGTTGATTAGGTGAGCTGTCAAAAATGACATTTTTGAGGGCCTTTATTTCGCTGCTGAAGTACAGATTGTCCTTTGCCTGGGAGTAATAAAAAGGTTTTACCCCAAACCGGTCTCTGGCCGCAAAAAGGGTTTTATTTTTACTGTCCCAGACAGCAAATGCAAACATTCCGTTGAACCGGTGCAGGCAATCTTTGCCCCATTTTAAAAATGCCGCCAGTAACACTTCAGTATCTGATGAAGTTTTAAATTGGTAAAAATGCTTCAGCTCCTCGCGAAGTTCCTTATAGTTATAGATTTCCCCATTAAAGCTGAGAAAATATCTTCCGGAATTATCCACAAAGGGTTCATTGGCTTTAGCAGAAAGATCGATTATTGAAAGACGGTTGTGGCCTAATGCAGCAAATCCATGATCGATATAGCTTCCTTTGTGATCAGGTCCACGATGCTTTTGTGCCCGGAGCATTTTGTCCAGGTCTTCTTCTGAAGGATTGGGGCCAATAATTCCAGCTATTCCGCACATTTTGTAAATGTATCTGTTCTTTTTTGCATCGCCAAAAATGAAATCGACGAAGGAGATTCACGAGCTCCAAATTAAAAATCATTTTTGGCGAGTAACCAAAAAAGTCTAGGCTTACGAAAACCTGCCTAAAATTTTCGTTCAACTCCTAAATTTTTAGGAACTCGCGGGGAATCTTTTTACGGAGGAGGGGCAAGCTTTAAAACCGTTTTTGGTTTTACCCCTCCCCCTAAAGGGAGCCCAAAAAGGGGATCCGAAATGAGAACCTCCCGACTCCCGACTAAAGACTAACCAAAAACAACAAACCTATTTAACACTTGTATAACAACATGTTATAGCCTACCTTTGGAT
>JBAVJE010000281.1:0-8473 GCA_049687615.1 Salinimicrobium sp.
GGATTGAAACAGGTTATCGTATTTAATGGTGAGCTTCTTAATGATATCAGCAAAAGCAACTTCCTCTTCAGAGTTGAGTTGTCCGATATGTTGCAGATGCTTTTTGGGAATAATCATTGCCTCGTAAGGCCAAACCGCCCAATAAGGAACAAGTGCTACGAAATGTTCATTTTCCATGAGCAGGCGTTCCTTTTGCTCTAGTTCCTGCTCAATATAATCCCCCAGCAGGCTGCGCTTGTTTTTCTCCCAATATTCCTTTTGATGGGCAGATTTTTTTTCGACTTCTACCGGAATGGAATATTGCGACCAGATCTGCCCGTGCGGGTGCTGATTGCTGCAGCCCATCATTTCCCCTTTGTTTTCAAAGATCTGTACATAATTAATATCTTCCCTGCTGCCAAGATCTGCATATTCTTCCTTCCATTTTTTTACTACCTGCACGATATCTTTATTTTCCATTACCGGGAGCGTAAGCGAATGATCTGGCGAAAAACAAATTACCCGGCAGATTCCTGTTTCTGCCTTTGCATTTAAAAGGCCGTCTTGCAGTTCTTCGTGGCTACCCTCAGGAAGTAAGGCCGAAAAATCGTTTCTAAAGGTGTAGGGCTGCTTGTAGTCGGGATTTTTGTCCCCGCTGGCCCTTACATTTCCAGGGCAAAGAAAACAATCGGGCTCATAAGATGGCCTCTCCAGGTTGGCTACCTTTTCCAGTTTTCCCTGCCAGGGTCTCTTGGTGCGATGTGGCGATACCAAAACCCATTCTCCGTTTAAAATATTATATCTTCTGTGAGGCTGAGAGTTAAAAGTTTCGCTCATGTTTACGCTGTTTTAATTTTCGTTCCCTCTTGAGGAAGCACCGGGATAGCTTGAAGTTCTATTCCAAATGCTTCGGAATATGCTGCCGCCGCTTTCCTGGTAAACTCTTCTACCTTTTCATTTTTGATAAGGTTGATGGTACAACCGCCGAAGCCGCCGCCCATCATTCTTGCTCCCGAAATGTAGTCGTAAGTTTTTGTGAAGTCAACAAGGAAATCAAGTTCTTTACAACTCACCTCATATTCATCGCGAAGCCCGGCGTGAGATGCATACATCAAGCTGCCAAAATCATCGATCCTGCCTTCCTGAATAGCATCAACAGCTCTCAAGACCCGGTCATTTTCTTCGAGCACATAATGCGCTCTTTTGTATTGAACTTCAGAAAGCTCATTTTTGACATCTTCTAAAATGTCAAAACTTACATCTCTTAATGAAGAAACTTCGGGGTATTTTTTCTGAACGACCTCCACAACCTTTTCACATTCGGCGCGGCGTTTGTTATATTCACTGTCGGCGAGCTTGTGAGAAACCATGGTATTTAAAAGGAGCACCTGGTATTCCTTGAATTGTGCGGGCACGTAAGAAGCCTCAAGACTTTTGCAGTCCAAAAGGATAAGATGATCTTTCTTGCTTAACATAGAAGCATATTGATCCATAATGCCACATTTGGTGCCTACATAGTGGTGTTCAGCACTTTGAGAAAGCTGCGCCATTGTTTTTCTGTCAAGCCCGAGCTTAAAAAGTTCGTTGAGGCCAAATGCCATCCCACATTCAAGGGCGGCAGAGGAGCTCACCCCGGCACCAACCGGAAGGTCACTTGTGATCACGCAGTCAAAGCCTTTTAGGCTTTTCCCACGTTTCTGTATCTCAACTACGACTCCTAAAATGTAATTTTCCCATGCCTTCTCGCTACGCGAAATCTTCCGTAGGTCAAAGGAGAAATGTTTGTTATAGGTTTTGCTGTACACATTGCATTCGAAATCAGAGGAATTAGGTGCGAAATTCAGCTCTATAGTCCGGTCAATTGCCGTGGGAAGGACAAAACCGTTATTATAATCTGTGTGCTCTCCAATCATATTAATTCTTCCCGGTGAGCTTATGCCGAGTTCTGGTTTAAAATTCCTGAAGTGTTCTGGATTTACACTGCCTGTATTCTTTTTCTTTTCCAAAAAGTGTCAATTTTTGAGGTTATTCAAAGATAATAAATGTAAAATATACTTTTATTTTTTAATCTCCCTAAATTTTCTTTTTTTGTAAAGCCTTAACAACACCCTCAATGTACGAAAATAAGCAGCAATCGGGCGTCATACGAGAAGACCTCTACAAACAAAAGGATAAAATGTATGTGGCAACAGATTGCATCATTTTTGGGTTTGATGCCGGCAGTTTAAAGCTGCTCATTTTTAGGAGAAGAGTGGCACCTTTGCAGGGAGAGTGGTCCCTCATCGGCAGCTTCGTTAAGATGGAAGAAGATGTCTCGGCGGCGGCAGAACGTGTCCTGGAGGAGATCACCGGCCTTAAAAACGTTTATATGGAGGAACTCAGGACCTATGGAGCCGCAAATCGTGATCCCGGGTACAGGTGTATTTCTATTGGGCAATATGCCCTTATCTGTCTTAATGATTACGACCGGGAACTGGTGAAGGAGCATGGAGCCGTATGGCATGAGCTAGACGAGATACCGCCTTTGGTCCTTGATCACGACCAGATGGTAAAAGATGCCCTGGAAAAGCTGAAAAGAAAAGCGCGTACGCAACCAATAGGATTTGAACTCCTGCCCGAGAAATTTACTATTCCGCAGTTGCAAAGCCTGTACGAAGCCATTTACCAGAAACCACTGGATGCGCGCAACTTTCGCAAAAAAGTCATGTCTTATGATGTATTGATCAAACTGGACGAAAAAGACAAAACAACCTCCAAAAGAGGGGCATACCTTTATAAATTCGACCACCGTAATTATGAGCGCCTGATCAAGAGCGGATACAACTTTGAAATTTAATTCCTACAAGCGTTAAAAATTTCTTACAAAATTTTTTCAATTAAAAAATAATTGTAATATTTACACTTATAAAACTGCTGTATGAAACAACAGTTTATCCTGCTGATTTTAATCTGTTTAACCCTTACGGTTTTTGGCTGTGATCCCCTACGTCCAGCCGAATTCGTAAGGGAACAGCAGCAGGAAACCCACTTTCGCAGTCGCGAGAATTTTGGCAGTGACTGGCAATTTCAACGACTGCAAAATCCCCTTCCATCCCCCCAGGAATGGGAAAATGTTTTTCTTCCGCATTCAGTAAAAATAGAACCCCTTATAGTCAATGAGCAGTGGCAGGGAAAATCCCTCTACCGTAAAACTTTTTATGTAAATAAAACTTCCGCAGAAAAATGGTTCTTCCAATTCGAGGGTGTGATGCAGGAATCCCGGGTGAAGATCAATGATTCGCTGGTGAAAATTCATAAGGGAGGTTATTTACCGTTTACCGTCGAGGCAACACCTTATCTCAAGAATAATAGGCAGAACAGCATAGAAGTGGCCGTTGAAAATGTGGATAATGCCACAATTCCTCCGGGAAAGCCTCTTGAGGATCTTGATTTTAACTATTACGGCGGAATCTACAGAAATGTATACCTCGTAAAAACCGGCTCTACGTATATTACCAATGCGGTAAATGCCAACCAGGTGAACAGCGGCGGAATGCTGCTGCATTTTGAGGAGGTGGATTCCCTGAAGGCTTCGGGAACTTTAAAGACACATGTGCAGAATGATGCTGATGTTGTGCGGGAAATAAAGGTTCGTGCCACGCTTACCTCTGAAAAAGGGAAAAAAAGCAGCTGGTTTTCTAAAGCCTACCAAATCGCGCCCGGGACAGCTCATTCTTTTGTGCAAAGTATCAACGTGGAGAATCCAAACCTGTGGTCGCCTTCAAATCCCAAATTATATTGGCTGAAGGTGGAGCTGCTTGAGGACGAACACGTGATTGATCAACGGGAAATAAGGACAGGGATAAGGAGTATCAGGCTTACTGAAGATGCTTTTTATTTGAACGGAAAAAAGATCTATTTGAACGGTACCAACCGGCATCAGGAGTATCCTTACGTAGGCTACGCGCTTTCAGATGAAGCTAATTATCGGGATGCTTACCAGATCAAACAGGCCGGCTTTAATTTTATACGACTTTCTCACTACCCCCAAACTCCGGCTTTTTATGAGGCCTGTGATGAACTGGGAATCCTGTTGATGGATTGCCTACCGGGCTGGCAATTTTTTGGCGGGGAAGAATTCCAGAGCAATGCCTTACAGGATATTCGTGAGATGGCCCGGCGGGACCGAAACCATCCCAGTGTGGTGTTTTGGGAAAATTCGCTGAATGAGTCGGGAATGACTCCCGAATTCATAGAAAAAGCCAATGAGGTGCTAAAAGAAGAGCTGCCTTATGATGATACCTACAGCGCCGGTTGGATAGATCATCCTGCTTACGATCTTTTTACCCCGGCAAGACAACATTCCAAACCTCCCGATTACTGGAACAAATACGATAAGCCAAATCGTCCTATTCTCATCGCCGAATATGGGGACTGGGAATATTACGCCCAGAACGCCGGTTTCAACCAAACCTCTTTTGCCGATCTACAGGAGGAGGAAAGAAGCAGCAGACAGTTGAGAGCCGCGGGTGAAAAAAGACTTTTACAACAGGCTTTTAATTTCCAGGAGGCCACCAACTCAAATCTTAAAGGCGCACAGACTATAGGAATGGCCAATTGGTTGATGTTTGATTATAACCGTGGTTACAGCAATGACCTGGAAGCTTCCGGAATTGCAGATATTTTTAGGATTCCCAAGTTTAGCTATTATTTCTACAAGAGTCAAAAAGATCCTTTTGAAGATACTTTTTCGGAACCTATGGTTTTTATCGCCGGTTATTGGCAATCAACTTCCTCAAAAGAAGTAACCATCTTCAGTAATACCGAAGAAGTTGCACTTTATTTGAATGATAAATTAATTGCCAGAAAAGAACCTGAAACAAATCAATTTTCTGATGCATTGGCGCATCCGCCATTTAAATTTGAGATTCCGCAATATGAGCCCGGAAGCCTGAAGGCGGTTGGTTTTATTGATGGAAGACAGGTGAGTTCCCATCTGGTGAGCACTCCCGAAGCAGCTTCAAAAATAGAAGTTTCAATAGATCTTAGGGGCAAAGAGCTTTCCGAAGAAACGCCTGATGTTATTTTTGTCTACGCTAAAATTGTAGACGACAAGGGCAACGTCGTTCACTCCTCAAACGCGGCTGTGAAATTTGAACTTTCCGCAGAAAATGCTGAGCTTCTCGGAGAAAACCCGGTAAAGACCGAAGCCGGAATCGCTACCATCCTGCTTCGCACCAAAAAAATAACAGGTCCCATAAAAATTATAGCTACCTCACAAGGTCTTGACACAGGACGTTTAAACATAGAATAGCATTATGACAAAGTCTTTTAAAATCACTTTTTTGCTGCTTCTAAGCAGCTTTTTATTTTCGTTCCAATCGTTTTCCCAAAAAACCAATGCCGGAGATATTTATGTAGACAGGCATGGCGTAATGTACTGGAGCACCGGAAAAGAAGTAAAAGGCTTTGGGGTCAATTATACCGCGGCTTTTGCGCACGCCTATCGTACCGCAAAACGCCAGGGGGTGGATTTAAAAAAAGCTATAGACAGCGATGTTTATCATTTCTCCAGGCTGGGTTTTGACCTTTACAGAATACACGTTTGGGACACAGAGATAAGCGATGCCGAAGGAAACCTGCTGGAGAATGAGCATTTGGAGCTTTTCGACTACCTGTTGAGCAAACTAAAGGAACACCATATCAATTACATGATCACGCCAATTGCCTACTGGGGCAACGGCTGGCCTGAACCTGATGAGGATACCCCCGGATTTTCTCATAAATACGGCAAGGCAGAAAGCCTGACAAATCCTGAAGCTATAAAAGCTCAGGAAAATTACCTGGAGCAATTTGTAAATCATATTAATTCGTACACCGGGATTGCCTATAAAAATGACCCGAATTTACTGGCCTTTGAGATAAGTAATGAGCCGCATCACCGGGAAAAGCCTGAGGAGGTAAAGAAATTTATAGGTAAAATGGTTGAAGCCGTGCGTGCAACCGGTACTAAAAAACCCGTTTTTTACAATGTAAGCCACAGCATTCATTTGGCCGATACCTATGCCGAAGCCGGCATACAGGGAGGGACTTTCCAGTGGTACCCGACGGGCCTTGGCTTTGGGAAAGAGCTCGAGGGAAATTTACTGCCAAACGTGAACGATTATGATATTCCTTTTGCCGAAATGTGGAAGGAAAAAGGCATGGCTAAGGTAGTTTATGAGTTTGACGCTGCCGATGTGATGAAATCCTACATTTATCCCGCGATGGCCCGCAGTTTCAGGGAAGCCGGGATTCAATTCGCGACCCATTTCGCTTATGACCCCACTTACATGGCCTACGCGAATACCGAATATAACACGCATTATATGAACCTGGCGTATACGCCACAAAAGGCGCTGGCACTCATGATAAGCGGAGAGGTTTTTCATCGGCTGCCGATGTATACTGAGACTGGAAGTTTTCCTGAAAACACGAATTTTGGCGACTTTAAGATAAGCTATGAAAATGATTTGGCAGAACTTAATGCTGAAGAAGTCTTCCTTTATACCAACTCCACCAAAAGCCAACCTAAGGCTCCAAAAAAGTTAAAAAAGATCGCCGGCTTTGGAAATTCTGCAGTTGTAAATTATGAAGGAAAAGGTGCTTATTTTCTGGATAAGCTGGATGAAAATACCTGGAGGCTTGAGCTGATGCCCGACGCGATACTTGTCAAAAATCCCTTCGGAAAGAACAGCCCAGATAAGACTGTTGCAGTCATTAATCATAAGCAATGGCCAATGCAGATCAATCTTCCCGGCCTCGGTCCTGATTTTTTAGTAAAAGGAATTAGTGCCAAAAATGACATTTTTGAGACTGCTTCGGACGGGGAGTTTAGTGTTTCTCCTGGAACTTACCTGCTCAGTCGAAGCGGTAAAAGCTTTGATGGGAGCAAAGAATGGCACCGCGAGCACCTCAATGCCTTTGTAGCGCCCGAGACTACCGTAGATCGAACTTATGTCATTCATGAGCCTTATGCCGTGCTTTCAGCAGGGGAAGCAGCAAAGATTTCAGCTGAAATTGTTTCTAATGAAGAGATCGAGCGTGTGGAAGCCTGGTTTAGGAACGGAAATGAATATGCAACTGCTGTTCTTCAGAAACAATACGGCTACACCTATTTCTCTGAAATCCCCGAAAATCTGCTTCAAAAAGGCTTTTTAGAGTACCGAATTATTGTCACTACCACCAATGGAACCACAACATTTCCGGGAGGGGTAGAGGGTAATCCCGGGGAATGGGATTTTTATAACAACGAGAGCTACAGGAGCAAAATTGTTGGAAAAGACGTTCCTGTTTATCTCTTCAATGCTTCGGAAGATTACAACTATGTAGTAGTGCAGTGGAAACCCGGTATCAAATTGGTGCCGACAAATACTCCTGGGGAAGCCGAATATCAGGTGAAGCTTGAGCAGCTGTTTGAAGAAGATATTGAAAACCTTAATGCCGAACCAATCTATGACTACTCCTTCAGGTATAATTTCAACAGAAAAACAGAGGGCCGAAAAAGGGCATTTTCGGGCAGGGATAAATTGGTGCTTAAGGCTGAAGCTTTAGGTGAAAAACCTGTAAAACTGCAAGTGGCGCTGGTGACTCAAGACGGGAGTGCATTTGGAAAAATTATAGAGCTGCAACCAAAACTTCAGGAATATGACATATTGCTCAATGAACTGAAGCCCGTGAAGACTGTGACGCTGCCAAGACCATATCCGTCATTCCTGCCTTATTATTTTGAGCACCACAACAATACTTCCTTTAACCTTGAAAAAGCAGAAAGCCTTCAGTTTTCTATTGGTCCCGGGCTATCCCGGGAGGAGCAGCCGCAGCCGCATGAAGTTGGAATTATTTCCGTGAGGCTGGAGTAGGGGAGGCATACTTCTAAAAAGGCAAAAAATAAAGGGCCTCAAAAAATGACATTTTTGAGGCCCTTTCAGTATAAAGATTTGTCTTTTATTCCTCCATGATAGAGTAGATGGCGTAACCTTCTGAGGAAGACTCTATTGTTACTAGACCATTGCTAGTGGTTTGAGCAGTATAGTCGGTATTATGAGTGTAGTCCATAACCTTCCTTGAATTCCAATTAGTGTCCACGGTAAATCTTTTGTTTCCGTTAAGTGAAAGATAAAGAATTAGTCCCGGATTACCATCAGTTCCGTTTCTTCTCATGATATATTGATCCTTGTCAGCATAAAGAATTTCGGCTGAGCCCGTGGCTATAGAGTTATGGATCAAAATAAGCTGATCGATTTCTTCCTGAAAGTCGGGATTATTGTAGTCCTGGTAAAAAATAGTAGGATAACCCGGATGGGTAAGGATGTAGGAATATGCCTTCATTTTGTTCTCGGAAGCTATCATATTGTCTTCATATTCATTGACCTCTGTATCGTGATTAGCAACGAAGGTTACGGCTTTATCGGGATGTGTTTTCCAAAGCATTCCGTTTTCCAGCATAGTGAGATCTTCATTTCGATCAAAAGCT
>JBAVJE010000282.1:0-3363 GCA_049687615.1 Salinimicrobium sp.
GGGCGATAAACTGACTTCGGTGATCAGCGTGAAGATCCGCTATTCCGATTTTAATACGTATACCAAACAGGCGAAGATCCCCTATACCAGCGCCGATCATATTCTGCTTCCGAAGATCACAGAACTGTTCCGGCAGCTGTACAACCGAAGGTTATTGATACGCTTGATAGGAATAAAGTTCAGCGGACTCGTAGGCGGGCATTACCAGATCAACCTGTTCGATGACACGCAGGAGATGCTGGATCTGTACCATTCGCTGGATTATATAAGAACCCGCTATGGAGATGACAATATTGTAATGCGCGCCTCGACCATGGGCGGTACTCTGGTAGGCAGGATGGACAATCCGTTCAACGGCGCTCCCCCGATCCTGCATGCGCATAGGCAGAGCTAAGCGAAGCTTAGCTATTCAAGATTCAAGATTTTAAGATTTGTTATTAATGTAATAGGAGGATGTTGTTGTGAACTTTCCTTTTACGCAGAATAAGGAGCAAAACTTCGAGATTCAGAAGGACCGATTTTTATCGGGACTCCGCGAAGTTTTGTGACTGGTTTTTCTCCTGGGACAGCGGGAGGAAAAATTCCTCGGAAAAGGTGTCTTTTTCTTTGCTTCGTTTAGCTCACTATTTCTATTTGATAAATAGGAGTTCGTGAATCTTCGATTTCTTTTGGACAAGCAAAAGAAATGAAGGGCAAGTAAAAAGAAATATAGCCTTAAGTAGTGCAATGATCAATAAACAATGAACCAGCACCACGCACCATGCATTTTAGATTTCCCGTCAGTTCGAGTAAAATTTGGAACTGCGATAGCAGGGACAAATTTGTATCGAGAACAAGGGAGGGCCTCTGTTCTCGATACATTTTTTGACCGTCAGTTTGAGTGTCCCGATGGCTATCGGGATGTATCGAAAACCGGTCAAAAAAACACATGTCTGCCGCCAGGCAGGCTCGAACTGACGGCTGCTTTTTCAGCTCCCTTTAGGGTTGGGGCAAACTGAAAAAGAGATAGAACAAAGTCCCCTTTAAGGGTTTAGGGGTAAAGAAGGGTTCAGTGATCAATGAGCAGTAAGAGCAGAAAATTTGCGTTCTCTGCGGCTGCTTTGCGGGCTTTGCGAGACCTCTCGCCTCCCTGTCTGCCGCCAGGCAGGCGCTCGAGGTGACATAGCAACAATGAAAAAAGTCCCCTTTAAGGGATTTAGGGGTGAAATACCCTGCAACCGCAACAATTGACAATAAACAATGAACAGCTAATAGCCAACAGCTAACAGCGAATGGGCAATGGCCAAACTAACTCTGAACTCATAACTCTCAACTCATAACTAATAAAAATGTTTCTAAACTGCCACACATACTACTCGCTCCGCTACGGGACTTTCCCCGAGAAGGAGCTGTGTGAACTGGCGAAAGAGAATGAAGCTACTGCCGTGGCATTGACCGATATCAATAACACCTCGGCCTGCCTCAGTTTCCTGAAAATAGCTGCGGAATATGATTTTAAGCCGCTGGTGGGCATCGACTTCCGAAATGGAGTAGAACAGCAGTACGTGGGGCTGGCAAAGAACAAGTCCGGATTTAAACAGCTGAACGATCATTTGTCGGCTCACTTGCATGTGGAGAAGAATTTCGATAAAGACGCTCCGGAATTGTCAGATTGTTTTGTGATCTATCCGCTGGAAAAAGTGAGGAGGGACGAAAAATGGCATTTTCGGGAGAATGAATTTATCGGGGTTTCCGTAGAAAGCCTTCGGAAGCTAAAATTCTCCAAATACCTGCAACTGCGGGAGAAACTGGTGCTGCTGCAAACGGTAAGCTTCCGCAGTAAAAAAGATTACAACGCGCACCGGTTGCTGCGGGCGATCGACCTGAATACGCTGCTAAGCAAATTGCCCGAATCAGAACAGGGCTCACCCGAACATAAAATGCTATCTAAAAATGTCATTTTTGAGGAGTTTCAGGATTATGCTTTTATCCCGGAAAATACTCAGAGATTAATAGATGCCTGTAACGTGGAATTTGAATTTGGAAAGGCGCGAAAGAACCGAAACCTGCAGGTTTATGGCGGCAGCAAAGAAGAAGACGCCGAAACCCTGAAGAAGCTGTGCTATGAAAAATTACCGCGGCGTTACCCCAACGCTTCCGAAGCTACGCTGGCCCGGATGGAGAAAGAGCTAAAGGCGATCATCGGGCTGGGCTTTGTGTCCTATTTTCTGATCAATTATGACATCATTCAGTATGCGAAGTCGAAGAACTATCCATTCATCGGTCGGGGCAGTGGCGCCAACTCGGTAGTGGCCTACATCATTGGTATCACCAATGTTGATCCCATTGAGCTGGATCTGTACTTTGAACGTTTCATTAATGCCAGCCGACATTCCCCACCCGATTTTGATATCGACTTTTCCTGGAAAGACCGGCAGGATGTGACGGCTTATATTTTCAGCAGGCATCAGAACACCGCCCTGCTCGCCACCTATGTGACCTTTAAACGCCGGGCGGTGGTCAGGGAACTGGGGAAGGTATTCGGATTGCCAAAAGCCGAGATCGACAAGCTCTCTGCCGGCTTCTTTGAGTACAAAGATCTTGACGAAATGGAGCAGCTGGTATTCCGCTACAGCGGGCTCATTGCCAGATTTCCTAATTATCTGAGCGTGCACGCCGGTGGAATCATGATCACCCAGGAACCGGTGCATACTTATGCGGCTACTTTTTTGCCGCCCAAGGGCTTTGCGACCATTCAGTTTGATATGAATGTGGCCGAAGATGTAGGCATTTTTAAATTCGACATCCTCGCTCAGCGTGGCCTTTCCAAGATCACCGATGCCATTGAGATCCTGCGGGAGAATCAGCCGCAAGCTGAAGTTAAGGACATGGAAAATGTGTCGGTATTCAAGAACGATCCCAATATCAACAACCTGTTGCGCACCGGCGACTGTATGGGCGTGTTCTATGTGGAATCGCCTGCCATGCGCGGACTTTTTCAAAAATTGCAGACAGAGGATTATCTGGGGCTGGTGGCGGCGAGTTCCATCATCAGGCCCGGCGTTTCCAACGGTGGGATGAAAGAGGAATACATTAAACGCCACCGCGATCCTGAGCGGCGCAAGCAGGCGCATCCGGTGCTGGCGGAGATACTTTTGGAAACTTATGGCGTGATGGTCTACCAGGAAGACGTGATCAAGGTAGCCCACTTTTTCGCCGGACTCTCCCTGGAAGAAGCTGATATTCTGCGCCGTGGCATGAGCGGAAAACGGATGAGCCATCACGACTTTCAGCGGCTGGAAGGGAAATTCCGCAGCAACTGTGCTGAAAAAGGCTATTCCGAAGCACTTACCGAAGAGGTGTGGAAGCAGATCCTCTCTTTTG
>JBAVJE010000283.1:0-11994 GCA_049687615.1 Salinimicrobium sp.
ATTGTAATTGATAATTTTTTGGTTGGTTAGTTTGGAAACCCCGTCGTGCTCTTTGCCGTCGGGGTTTCCTAATTTTTGGCACGTACTTTGTATTCTATTAACCAACTTATCCAATCACCTTGTTTAATTTTATATCCTTATCATGAAAAAAGTTTACCTACTTTTTGCCTTTTTAGTGGTTGGTCTTTCTGCTAAAGCTGCTACAGATGCGGCAACAGACTATCGTAACCCTTTTGGTTACGGCGACGCCTTTATTTTTAATGAAGGTGGTATAGAGTTCGCGGTTTTTCCTAATGGCGAGTTCGATTTCCACTTCAGTCCTCAAAGTATAGTGCCGGGTTATGGACGAAATACGCCTTTTAGCTTTAACGGTGGCTATAACTATAATCCTTTTGTACAATATGATGATTACGGGGCAGTGATTCAAATTGAGCGTGTCCCTGTATACTATGATTACTACGGAAGGATCGTACGGGCCGGACGTGTGCAAATTGGCTATAATCACTACGGAGTGGTCAACAGGATTGGAAACCTATTCCTGCAATACGACCCATATAACCAGTACACCAGATATTCGGGATATATCAACTCCCACAACCGACATTACACTTTTAGGCCGTGGCACGAGTTCTACAGAAGACCTTCAGTAAACTATACTGTTGTGTATAACCAGCCTTATAGAAGGTATTATGCGCCACAAAGGTTGAATTACGGAACTTATAAAAAGTATTATAAAAAAAATATCAGAACAGACTTCAGAAGAAGCTACTATACTCCGGGAGACCGTGTGACAACTTATTACAGGGGCAGCAGAAGCCAGGATCAGCGGGAGTTGAAAAACCCGGTTACGCCTGCCGAAACCAGGAGCAACAGGAACACCAACAGGGTTTCTAAAGCGCCGCAAAGCCAGGCTGCCAGAAGGAGTACGGCGAGCAGAAATACAACTGAAAACAAAATTAGGGAAAAGCGTTCTGTAAGAAGCCGTTCCCAGGAAAACGCTACTGTTTCTAAACAGGCCGCACCGGTGAGAGAGTCGAGAAGTACCAGAACAACTTCAAGAAGAACCACCACTCCGGCGGCACCTGCGAATAATTCTGAAAGTACAAATCGCTCGAGAAGTTCTCGTGGTAGAGAATAAAAAATTGAAAGTTGTTTTAATTGGTTAGTTAAGTTAGTTAGTGTGAAAACTCCCGGAACTGTTGTTTTGGGAGTTTTATTTTATTTGAGTCGAAGGTATTTCTTTATAAGGCCATTGATATCGGGCGAAAGCTTCAGTAAAAATATGCTTAGCATATAGGCGCCAATAATCAGGAAGCTTTTTAAAACGATGTTGACTATTGGATGAATACTAAAATCCCAGAAATAGAACAGGAGAGTAAAGATTAAAATCAAGCCGAGGCTATAGAAGGTTTGAAGAGTAACAGGCTGAATTTTGAACTTTTGGTAGACCAGCACAAGTTTAGCCGTGTTGTAAGCCGCAAAGGCAAGAAAAGTAGCCAATGCCGCCCCAAAAAGGCCAAAAATAGGGATGAGCCAGATGTTGAGCAGAAAAGCCATGATCGCCAGGAAAACTCCCACCGCCAGCACCAAACGATAATAATCTGAATTAAACATAATGCTGTTGTTGTTGCCCAGCAAACTATCGTAAAGTTTTACACAGCTTATAAGAATGACGATCGAAAAGCTGATGCTGTATTCCTTGGGCACCAACTCATACAATTCATGAATATTGGTCACTATAAGTAAAAAGATGAGGCCGCTCACGATTAGGAGGTTAAGTGAGCTTTTTTCATACAGCTCCTTCAGCCCTTTTTTATCCTTTTTGTTCAGTAAACTCGCGGTCATAGGATAAGTGATCTGGTGCATAGCCCTTGAAGGTACAGCGATCACAGAGGAAATGTAGACCGCAATTCCATATACCGCCACCATTTCAATAGGCAGAAATCTTTCAATCATCACCTTGTCAAGGTCAAGAAGCACCATTGCTACCGAACCTGCTATAAGGATCAAAGCCGAATATTTGAGGATAAAAGATTTATTCTTTGGAAATTGCAGGCTGATTTTCGGAAAATATAATCTGAATGCATACAGCATCATGGCCAGCATTCTAATTACAAAAATCGCACTCACCGCATATACAAAGCTCTGAACGCTTAACCAGTTAAAATATACTGTAAGCAGAAGCAAAGATATTCCCAACCTGTGAAAAACTTCTTTCATGAAGTTCCCGAAAACGCTTTTATAATTAATTTTTGACCAGGAAAAGAAAATCTCAAAATAAGCCGTGGCCATAGCAATAACAAAAATCATCCAGATGTAGGGTTGCACCAGGGCATTACCATCAGAAAAGTAATCCAGCAACAAACCGTAGGTGAAATATCCAATTGCCCCCAGCAGTACTGCGATTCCCATTGGCAACAGCAGGATGACGCTCATCAGCCTGTCTTTTTCCTCTTTTGAATCATAAGAAGTATAGAATTTGACCAGCGTATTATGAACCCCAAAAGCCATGAGGGGCCAGATTAAATTGGCTGCCGAAAGCAGGAAACCAACCAGGCCGTAATATTCCGGAGTCAGAAAGTTAGTATAGAGAAAAAGCGTATTAATCGCCCCTACTCCAAAACCAAGATAAGTAGTGACCAGGTTTCTGGCAGACTGGTTAATGATTATTCCCATGCACGGCCTGTTGTTTGATCAATTTTGCAAGCTTTTCTGTAAGTACTTTCCTACTATATTGCTGTAAACCTATAGGAGCAGATCTTAATGTTCCTTTTTTATACTCATCGTATCGCTGCTCAAGATATTCTTTAATTTCCCTTTTTTGAGGGTATAGAAAATATTTTCCGGTATTCGAGTGCATAATGATTTTTTCAACATCTGAATCTACAGGACCTACAGCCAAAATTGGCCTGTTGCTCACCAAGTATTCAAAAAGTTTTCCCGGAATGATTCCGCGGGTCTCTTCACTGTCAATCTCGATGAGTAATAGCACCTGTGCACTTTTTTGAAGTTGTAAGGCTTCTGAATGTGAAACGTAGCCTTGTAAGGCCACGTATTTTTCTAAACCAAAGGCTTTTATACTTTCAAGGACCGGTTCTCCAACAGCACCAATAAGTTTTAATTCAAAATCTTTGGCGAAATCCTCATTTTCTGAAATTAATTCCTGAAGTGCTTCCCAAAGTTGCTGAGGATTTCTTCCGGAAAGTAAGGAGCCAATATGGGCCAAACTAAACTTCTCATCCATGGGCTTTTTTTCCACTTTTTCGTAGTCGTAGCCATTGGTGATCACCTCGATTGGCGTAGCTGTTTTTTCTGAAAATTCCGCTTTAGTAGTAAAACTGGTAGTGATCAAAAAATCGGCTTTTTGGAGCACTTCTCTTTCAAGGCGTTCGTGCTTTTTTCTTGCTGCGGAAAGAAGTTTTAGCTTTTTGTGATAGCCAATTTGCGTCCAGGGATCACGAAAATCGGCAATCCACCTAAGATTTAGCTGCTGTTTTAGCTGAAGTCCTATAAGATGCACGCTATGCGGCGGGCCGGTGGTTATTACAGTCTCAATTTTATTTTTCCGAAGATACTCTGAAAGAAATTTCACAGAGGGTTTGATCCAGAACCTTCGCGCGTCGGGAACGAAAAAATTTCCGCGAATGAACAGCATTAGTTTTTGCAACATTCCCTGCTTCTCCTCTTTCGGAATTATTCCCGAACTGATCTTTTCGGTATGTTTTTTCGAAAGAATTCCTGCCAGAGCATAGGGTTCAAAAATGGCATTTTTCAGCACCGTTAAATTTTCAGGCACTTCAGCTTCAAGGGAAACATCCCGTAAAGGATAATGTGGGTTTTCAGGAATATAAATTACAGGTTCCACACCATATTCCGGAAGGTATTTTACAAACTTAAGCCAGCGCTGCACACCCGGTCCACCTGCCGGTGGCCAGTAATACGTAATGATTAGCACTTTTTTCATAGCCGAAATTGACAGATTACTCCTGTTTTTTGAAGCCGTAGACGATTCCTCCAAGCAGCAAGAGGCCCAGAATTACTGAACTTGCCAAAGCTATTGAACTTCCGGTTTTCACCACCTGAGGTTCGAATTTAAAACTGATCTCATGCTCGCCTTCCGGCACCAACATGGCTCTTAAGACATAATTAGCCCTAAAATGAGGAGCTTTTTTTCCGTCGATATAAGCCTGCCAGCCATTTGGATAATAAATTTCAGAAAATACCGCTAAATTCTCATTTTTGGAGCTGTACGTATAATGCAGCTCATTAGGCTCATAGGAGACAAGTTCAATATGGGCCGTGGAATCTGCGAGGAAATTCTGCGAGGGTAAATATTCTGCAAATTTTTTGTCTATAACGGCGGCTTTCCTGGTGTTAAGTCCTTTAAGCCCAAGTATTTCTTCATTGGCATTTTCAACCAGCTCTACGTTTTCTACAAACCACGCATTCCCGTTGGTTTCGGGGTTTTGCTGTACCACTTCCCCTTCCTGGGTGGGGACAATGAAATATTTAGTGTTGAGCATGCTTAACACCTGCAGGTTATTTTGAGAAAGGTAGAAATCATAAAGCTCCTGCATCCTTCCGGGCTTTGCAGCGTGATAGCCACCAATAGCATTATGGAAATAAGAGGTTCGGGCAGTGTTAAAGGGACTTCCTGAAAGATCAAAAACCCGGTAATGCGTTTTATCCTTCATGATCTCTCTATCGGCAGCGTTGGCTTGAAAAGGACGGTTCATCACACTGGCATTCACAAAATCTTCAGCATTAACATAGCGTTTGTCGACCATTACGAGATCCAGAACAAGAACAATCCCCAGTAAAACAAAGGCGGTGTTCCTTTTCATTTTTTCAGAAATAAAGGCCCATAAAACTCCTGCCACCAGGATGATAATGATAAGAGAGCGTAAAGCATCGGCTGCAAAAATGGCTTTTCTATCCTCTTTTAAGGCACGAACGAAGTCTATTCCTATTTGATTGATCAAAGCACTATCATTTGGTCCCGTGAAATCGAATACCCATTTGAACAGCCAAAAGATCAAAGCCAAACCACCGGTAATGATTAAACTCCATTTGAGGGCAATAAATTTTCGCTCTTTTGATACTTGAGAGAAAAAGAACCTCGAAAGCCCCAGCACTGCAAGCACAGGTATACAAAGCTCAAGGATCACCTGAATTGAAGATACCGCCCTAAACTTGTTATACATCGGCACAAAATCAATAAAAAAGTCGGTAAGCAAACCAAAATTCTTACCCCATGACAGTAGCAGGGCGAGAATAGAACCTCCTACGAGCCACCATTTCAGCCTTCCCCGCACAAGGAACAGTGCCAGAACAAACAGGAAAATCACGCCTGCACCAATATAGGCGGGGGCACCAACATATGGTTGATCTCCCCAGTAGGTAGGCGCAGATTCGACGAATTGTTTTGCCTGCACAGGTGGAGCGCCCATTTTGACCAGGGCTTTATAGGTGCTGGATTCCACACCCACATCTTCTGCACTGGAACCTCCCACAAACCTGGGAATAAACAGGTTGAAACTTTCTAAAACACCATAACTGTATTCGGTAATATAATTGTAGTCCAGGCCATCAGTTTTATTGGGAGTGCCATCGGGGGAAATCGTAAGGCCGGTATCACCTCTGGTACTAAAATCTGCATATTGTTTAGTAGCCAAAAGGTTTGTCGCGTTGGCACCAATCGCCAAAACAACTGCAACAACCATGACACCAAGAGCCTTGAAATAATTGGGCAGGCTCTTGTTTTTTATCGCCTCATACAGGTAAACCAGTCCCATAACAACTACCAGCAGCAACAGGTAAAAGGTCATTTGAAAGTGATTCGCGCTTATCTCCAGCGCCATCCCAAAGGCCAATAAAAGAAATCCTCTAATGTAATTTTTTTGAAAGCAAAGAAGTATTCCTCCTAATACCCACGGCATGTATGCTATGGCATGTGCTTTCGCGTTGTGCCCCACCCCAAGAATAATGATCAAATATGTAGAAAAACCAAAAACCAGCGCCCCCAGAAAACTAAGCCTGTAGTCGACCTTCATAACGAGTAACAGGATGTAAAGCCCTATAAAATAAAGAAAAAGATAATCGGCAGGACGTGGTAAGAACCTCAATGCCAGGTCAAGTTTCTTGATATAATTGTGCGGGTATTGCGCCCCCAACTGGTAAGTTGGCATTCCGCCGAAAGCGGCATCTGTCCAGTACGGTTCCTCCCCTGTTTGTTCCCTAAAATCATTTTGTTCCCGGGCCATCCCGATATACTGGGCAATATCGCTCTGGAAAATTTCCTTTCCTTGCAAGACGGGATAGAAATAAGCGAGGGAAACAACAATAAATGCGAAAAAAACGAGGAGGTGAGGAAGGAACTTCTTCAAAGTAGCCATCATAAAAGCTGGTGTTTAGGCCCGAAAATTAGTCAATTTCTTCATAATCGACATATTCTCCAACATCATTGTTGGATTTACGGGGATTTTTCGGCTTTTTTTCTATAGTAATCTCCCCTTCTTTTTCTCTTTTAGGATTAGGATCAAAGTTGCTGAAGGTTTGTCCGAACTTTTTTCCCATTCTCCTTAAAAACCATTTGAGTACTATGGGTCCAAACCATCGGAAAATAAGTTTTAATCCGAAGTAGATAAGAAGGATGATCAAGATCACTCTTAACACTTCGTAAAATGAAGCTTCCTGCATTATTAAAGTTTTTGTAAAATTACTATTATACCCAAAGAAAACCAGTGTGACGTCAGAAAAAAATGAGAAATGTCCTATATTTGATTTGAACCAATCAGTCCAAATATGAGGATTTTCAAGCCTTTCGTGATCATTTTGTTCTTCGGAAGTTTTATTAGCCATGCTCAATACACCGAAACCATCAATTCCAACCGGCCGGGAAATTCTCAAGGAGCTTTTTCGGTTGGAACCGGAGTACTTCAGTTTGAGGCCGGTGGAAAATTTGGGCATGATGAACATAACCTCCTCCAAACAAATACAGATTTATGGGGCGTAGATTACAGCATGCGTTATGGATTTCTGTTTGCACAGCTTGAAATAAACCTGATGGGTTCATTTTTGGACCAGAAAACATCGTATGAAGTAGGCGGAAGCACAAGGGACTATGAATTAAGAAATTTTGATGCCAACACTATTGGGGTGAAATACCTCGTCTATGATCCATACAAACATGGAAAAGAGCGAAAGACTAACCTTTACAGCTGGAAAGCCAACCAAAGATTTGACTGGAATACTCTAATTCCTGCGGTGTCGCTTTATGCGGGAGCCAATTTAGCATTTGGAGATAACCCATACCTTTACGAGGGCGAGGCTAAATTTTCACCTCGTGCCGCTATTATCACGCAGAACAACTGGGGACCTTCGGTGCTGGTGATCAACCTTATTGCAGACAAAATCGGGCAGGATTTTCCAACTTATTCGGGAATCCTAACCTTTACGCATTCCCTGAACACAAAATTTGCCCTTTTTGGAGAGTTTCAGGAGATCATCAGCGATATCTACAGCGATGAAATCGTTCGCGGAGGAGTAGCCTACCTGTTTTCCAAAAATCTCCAGGGCGATGTTTCAGGATTGATCAACTTTAAAGACACCCCTTCCCGCTGGCAGGTAGCCGCAGGCGTATCTTACCGCCTGGACTGGCATAAACAGGATGAATTTCTTGAAACTGTAGAATAATATCCGGGAAACTACATAAAACCACTTTTTTTAAAAATTAAACATATTAGAATGTTCGACATCACCGGAACTTATACAGACCAGTACCAAATCACTATGGGTCAGGTCTATTTTCAAAGAGGTCACGCAAAAGATATTGCGGTTTTTGACTATTTCTTTCGGAAATTGCCTTTTGGAGGCGGTTACGCAGTCTTCGCAGGTCTTGAAAATGTTCTGGATTTACTTCGGAATTTTAAATTTTCGGAAAAAGACCTGGTATTCCTTAAGTCTTTGAATCTGGACCCTGATTATCTTGATTATCTTAAAGATTTCCGCTTTACCGGAAATATCTACAGCTGTGCTGAAGGAGAGGTAGTTTTCCAGGGAGAGCCTGTAGTTCGGGTGGAAGCCAATATTATCGAAGCTCAGCTCATCGAAACGCTTCTTCTGAATTTCCTAAATTTTCAAACCCTTATTGCCACTAAAGCCAGCCGAATGGTTGTGCAGGCAAAAGGCAGAAAACTTATAGATTTTGGATTGAGAAGGGCTCAGGGGCTTGGTGGCTACCACGCCAGCCGTGCTGCTTTCATAGGCGGTTTTGAAGCTACAAGTAATACAAGAGCAGGTAGAGATTTTCACTTCCCGGTTTCGGGAACCATGGCACATTCCTTTATACAAAGCTATGACGATGAGTATACCGCTTTCCGGGATTTCGCAGCATCCCATCCCGAAAATACTATTTTGCTGGTAGACACCTATGATACCCTGAAAAGCGGAGTGCCCAATGCGATCAAGGTTGGGAAAGAGATGGAACAGCGCAATCAAAAGCTTAAAGGTATAAGACTGGATAGTGGTGACCTCGCTTACCTGTCAAGAAAGTCACGGGAAATGCTTGACCAGGCAGGTTTGGATTACGTAAAGATCTCGGTCTCCAATCAACTGGATGAACATTTAATCAAGAGTTTGCTCGATCAGGATGCGCCTATAGACATTTTTGGGGTAGGTACAAGCCTGGTTACCGGTAGACCAGATGCTGCCCTTGACGGGGTTTATAAACTGTCATTTTTCAGGGATAAGCCGCGCATAAAACTTTCAGAAACCATTGCGAAGGTAACGCTTCCGCATAAAAAACAGGTCTACAGAATGTTAGACCACAACGGTCATTTTACAGGAGCCGATGTAGTCACCATGGTCGAAGAGGAAAATCCGGAAAAAATGATACACCCGTTCGACCCGCTCAAGGAAATGAATATTGGTGATCTTCAGAAAGAGCCTCTTCTCCAAAAAGTCATGGAGAACGGGAAGATTATCCAGGAACAAAAAACAATTGAAGAAATCGCAAGCTTCAGCAAGGAAAGATTAAAAAAACTTCCGCAAGAATATAAGCGATTTTTCAATCCGCATATTTATAAAGTAGGAATTAGTGAAAAGCTGAAACAGGAGCGGGATGGTCTCATTGAAGAACATAAAATAAAGTAACTATGAAAACCTTGATCATTATTGACGCCCAGAATGATTTTATGCCCGGCGGTGCGCTGGAAGTGCCAAATGGAGATCATATTATACCGGTGATCAATAAAATTCAAAAGAAATTTAATCTTATAGTAGCAACCCAGGACTGGCACCCCGAGAGCCACAAGAGCTTTGCCGTTAATCACCCCGGGGAAAAGGAGTTTGAGACCATTGACCTTCATGGCCTGGAACAAATACTTTGGCCGCCTCATTGCATTCAGGGCACGCCGGGCGCCGATTTTCACCCTGACCTGAAAACTAAGCGCATCGAAGCCATTTTTAGAAAGGGAATGGATGAAAATATTGACAGCTACAGCGGCTTTTTTGACAACGGGCACAAGAAAAGCACCGGCCTTTCAGGATATCTTAAGGAGAAAGGCTGTAAAGAGATCTATTTTTGCGGACTTGCCGCAGATATTTGCGTGTATTTCAGCCTTTTGGATGCATTAAAAGAAGGTTTTGAGGCTTATTTAATAGAAGACGCGGCAGTTCCGCTGGATAGGGATCAATATTCAGAAATAAAGCGACAGATCAGGGAAAAAGGCGGTAGAATAATTTCTTCGGAAGAAATATGATTCAGAATTGCCATTTTTGACACCTATGTACGGTGCCATCTTCGAGTGAACCACCAAACCGCAGCCTGAAGAAAAATAGTGAGCACAGCTGCTGTTATAATACCTTGAAGCGCTGTGAATATCCCTAAGGTGGAACTATGTTTGAAGTGGCTTTGCAGTTCATAGCCCGGGCCTAGACTTTGATTTAAATAACCAAATATGCCAAAGCCTATAATGATAAAGGCGTAGGTGAAGTGGAAGAAAAAATTTTGACGGCGTGTCCACTTATGGTAAACACTTAAAGATGCCAGAACCAGCCATGTGACCCAGAGACTTAACTGGTAGCTATTTACTTTTTCCCGTGCGTCTCCTATATCCACATTTCCTATAGCCTCTGTGGCGTTAAAGAGGCTAAAAGCGGGATACAAAAGCACCAACACGGCAATCACCCTAAAAATATTTTTCTTTCTCATTTCAACTATAAATTAAGAAAAAAATGGTTTAGAAATAGTCTAAAAACAAAGACTCCTGTTTTGTACAAAACAGGAGTCTGATAATTGATTTTTCTATGTCTTATTTGGCGATATTGACCGCTCGGGTTTCCCTTATCACAGTCACCTTCACCTGTCCCGGATAAGTCATATCTGTCTGAATCTTTTGAGAGATCTCAAAAGAAAGGTTTGAAGCCTTATCGTCACTTACTTTTTCACTTTCTACGATTACACGCAACTCTCTACCGGCCTGGATCGCATAAGCTTTTTTAACCCCTCCAAAGCCAAAGGCAATATCTTCAAGGTCTTTAAGCCTTTGGATGTAAGAATCCAGCACCTGCCTTCTCGCTCCCGGTCTGGCTCCACTTATCGCATCACACACCTGGACGATTGGAGAAAGTAATGAATTCATCTCAATCTCGTCATGGTGAGCTCCAATAGCGTTGCAAACATCGGGTTTTTCACCATATTTTTCAGCCCATTGCATTCCCAAAATAGCGTGAGGTACTTCGGTTTCTGAATCAGGCACTTTTCCAATGTCATGTAACAATCCGGCTCTTTTTGCCAGTTTTGGATTCAGGCCAAGTTCTGCCGCCATTACCCCACAAAGTTTCGCGACTTCCCTGGAGTGTTGTAACAGGTTTTGACCGTAAGAAGAACGGTATTTCATACGCCCTATTATCCTGATTAGTTCGGGGTGCAGGCCATGAATTCCAAGATCGATCACCGTACGTTTTCCAACTTCAATGATCTCTTCCTCGATTTGTTTGGTAGTCTTTTTGACCACTTCTTCAATACGGGCAGGATGAATTCTCCCGTCGGTTACAAGTTTGTGCAATGAAAGTCTTGCGACTTCCCTTCTCACAGAATCAAAACAGGAAAGGATAATAGCTTCAGGAGTGTCGTCCACGATCACTTCTACCCCGGTAGCGGCTTCAATGGCACGAATGTTTCGTCCTTCACGACCAATGATTCGGCCTTTAACATCATCGCTTTCCAGGTTGAAAACTGAGACGCAGTTATCAATAGCCTCTTCGGTCCCGATTCTTTGAATGGTGTTAATAATAATTTTTTTCGCCTCCTGCTGGGCAGTAAGTTTTGCTTCCTCTACAGTATCCTGAATTAGGGCCATAGCATCGGCTTTGGCAGTATCTTTTAGAGATTCAATAAGTTGCGCCTTGGCATCTGCGGCAGAAAGTCCCGAGATCACCTCAAGCTGCTGCACCTTACTGTTGTGAAGTTTATCTACCTCCTCCTGCTTTTTTTCCAGTACTTCGTTACGGTGGTTGTAATCTGCGATTTTTTCTTCCAGATCTTTGTTCAGGTTTTTGTTTCGAGCCAGTTCACTGGACACCTGAGATTCTTTGTCACGAGTCCTTTTCTCGGCATCTGCGATCTTTTTATCCCTTCCAAGAATTACCTTCTCATGTTCAGATTTAAGTTCGATGAACTTTTCTTTTGCCTGCAGGATCTTGTCTTTTTTGATTCCTTCCGACTCCTGCTTTGCCTCTTTTAAAATAGCAGCTGCAGATTTTTTGGCCCTTTGAACGACTTTGGAAGCATTTTTCTTTTCCAAATATTTCGCGATCCCGAAACCTATTCCAAGACCCACGAATAATGCAATAATTGCTATAGTTATTTCCATTTTTAGTATTTATATAAAAAAAAAGCCTGTATTAGCAGTGGTTTTGTATAAACTCTTTAAAATCACGTTTAGGGCTAACAAGCTGATCAAGTATCCGCTCAAAGACGGCTCGCTTTTA
>JBAVJE010000284.1:0-3944 GCA_049687615.1 Salinimicrobium sp.
GGCACGGGTCTCATAAGCAGTGATCTGGGCACCACGTTTCACCATCTCTGGATTACGGCTGGCCGCCTGGCCAATTTGTTGTGGAAACATGGTAGCTCCTACAGTATAAGTAGCTCCATGAATTTCATCTACCCCATAAATCACAGGTATTCCTAATTTTGTCTCCTCCTTATTTATATCCTGGATCTCCTTAATGACCGAGTACCATTGCTCCCGAGGCAGCGCCCTGTTGTTAGCAGTATTTAAAAATGAGCCCACATGGTATTCTTTTACCGCTTTTATGACCTGGTCACGATCAAGAGAAAAGGGTTCAAAGCTGGAAAAACGGTTTTCACCTTTTCCAATCACATCAAGCGTAACCTGTGTCATTTGCCCCACTTTTTCTTCCAGGGTCATTTGGGACAGGATTTCATTGGCTCGAGCCGAAATTTCATCCTTTGTGGGTGCTACCTTTTTTTCCTGTGCACGTATTCCACAACCTGTGGCGAACATTAATACTAATCCTAGTGCAATTTGGGTGATTTTCATTATTTAAAATATTAGGTTTCCAACTGCTCCTGCACAGAGCAGAATGGATTTCATAAAAATTTACTTTTGCCTGTTAAACGTTATTCCTTCAAAATCAAAGCCACCGGTTACTACATGAAACTTCAGCTTATTTTCTCCTTTTTGGAGAGGAATATTTTTTATTGATACTTTCTCCCAGTTTCCTTTCGTAGATGGAAATTTGATAACGGGGTATTTTTTACCGTTAATTTCTACTACCGCTTCTCCCCCTTCATTCATGGCCGAAAAGTTAAAAGTGAGCTCGAAATTGCCATTTTTGGAACTGCTGAAAGTATACTGCATCCACTCACCCGGCTCCAAATCTCCAACATAGACATCGTCGTACTCTGCACGAGGTTCCAATGGGAAAATATCGACTCCGTCATTTCGGTAAGTTTTACCATTATTCCAGCTTTCCCTGTCTCCTCCTGTGGAGACATAGTAATTTCCGGCAACACTATCGAAATATGCAATCCCTATTTCTCCCATATCATAATTTGCAGCCTTTATTTCACCTTTGTCACCTATAGCAACTTTTGAAAAAGGAATGGCTTTTCCTGAATGAGGTTGACGTATCATTGCATCCACCACTCCTTTATGGAAGTAATTGTTCTCCAGTTTGGCATTTTCCGCCAACTGCATAAATGCCTGATAGGCTTCCGCTTCCGAAGGTCTTTCTCCCTGGCCCCTCCAGAAATCAAGAACCTTCTGGTAGCCTGGATTTACAAGTATTTCAAGAGGGTTATTGAACCCTAATTTTTTAAGGGGCCACCAGCACCAGCCAATATTATTCTCTTCTACTAGACGGATAGCATCTGTAAACCATACGTTTGAATTCTCCCCGGTTTCTCCCAGCCACACAGGAGTATTATATTTTTCTCTAAAATTGAGAATATGTTGGATCGAACCTATGTCATTGTAATTCCAGTATTTGTGAAAACTTAGGACCATATTATCATCCCATGGAGGTAAAATTCCGTTGTAATTGTTTCCCCAACCATTGCCTTCAATGATGACGATATGGTTTTGATCCACTTCCCGAATAGCTTTGGTAATATTGACCAGCAATTCACGTAGCGGTTCATTTTTAATATCTTCGGTACCATGTTTATACTTTCCTTCTTCGAAGGACCAGTTAGGTTCATTTATTATGTCATACCCTCCTATCCATGGCTCATCGCGGTATCTTTCGGCCAGTTTTTTCCAAAGCGAAATTAATTTCTCTCTGTTTTCTTCACTTTCCCAAAGCGAAGGTTTTGATGGGTCGCGATCTGAAATATTTACGTCATGTCCCTGTCCTCCCGGTGCCGCATGCATGTCCAGAATAAGGTACATTTCATTAGCCTTGCACCAATTCAAGAGAGAATCGGTCATTTGAAAACCTTTTTCAAGCCATGTATTTTCCCCCTTTACGGGTTCCTGATCTACAGGAAGTGTGTAGAGGTTGAAGTGCATGGGTAAGCGTATAGAATTAAAACCCCAACTCTTCAGGGAGTCCACATCAATTTTCTGAGTGTGGTTCATGAGCCAGGCCTGGTAAAATTCTTCGGTTTTTTCCTTTCCTATCAATTCTTTAATATGCTCACTTATTACATACTGTTGTCCTGAGTAAGGAACTTTCAGCATATAGCCTTCCTGAAGCATATGACCTCCCAAGCCAATTCCCCTGAGGAGCACATTTTCATTATTCCCGTCAAGGATACTGTGTCCCTGAGTATGTAAAAATTCAGAATTCGTACTTTTTTGGGAAAAGCAGGAAAGTGAGATGGTCAAAAATGCGGTTAATAAGATCCTTTTCATTTTAGTTTTTTTGTCAAATTACTCCCAAACAAAGGTACCCACCGATCCGGGATTAAGGGAAGTTAAAAACCATTTCCCGTTATACTCTATGTTAAAATCTTGATTACTGTTACCATCATTGAGAACTATCAGGACTTTTTTACCATCTGGGGTCCTAAAAGCTACATTTTGAAGGCTTCCAACAATATTACTTGCAATCCTTACAGAACCTCGAGGTACGAATTTAGAGGCATGGGCAATTATATAGAAGCCCACGTTTTCCTGATAGGAATTTGGGTTATTCACGGTAATTGCACCTTTACAGTCTGTACAACCACCGTCGGTATGTGGTCCGAAATCGGCATTATTAGCCAGGTTCCATTCAAGAGCGGTTTTACTCCAGTTTCTCATGGACCCAATTATCACGTTCTTTAAATGCCACTTAAGGTCTCCACCAAAATCTCCATCTGCGCCCGTATACTGCTCAGTAAAATAAATATCCTTTTCAGGATAGGCAGCGTGAACTTTAGAGAGGGATGAAATGTCACCTGCGTAAAGGTGAAAAGCTGAACCGGCGATATACTTCCTAGCACCTGCATCATTTAAAACTGAAATGGGATATTCCGGTTTATCAGCATTGTGATCATATATAATAATGTCGGTTTTTAAACCTGCAGTTTCAAACGCAGGACCAAGCGAATTTTTAATAAAATCTGCCTGTTCTTGGGCTGACATATACATACTTGGGTTGTTCTCTGGGTGCAATGGCTCGTTTTGAGGCGTAATGGCTTCAATTGATATTCCCTCATCGGCCATTCCTTTAACGTATTTTACCAGATACCGGGCATACACATCATAATACTCGGGAAGTAAACTCCCACCAATGGTGCTTTTGTTATCTTTCATCCATGTAGGTGGTGACCACGGTGTGGCTATTATTCCAATTTCGGGATTGATCGCAATGATATCATTGAGCAGCGGTATTAAGTTTTCCTTATCGGGTGCAAGTGAAAATTCAGATAAATCTTCGTCTGCCTCACCCGCTAGAAGGTCGTTGTATGAAAAAGTATTAGCATCCAGATCTGAAGCTCCTATACTTAATCTTAAAAAACTTATCCCAATACCATTTTCACCGGGGTTAAATAGCCTTTGCAGTAACTCCTGTTTCTTCGAGGAAGAAAGGGAGTTTATTACCTCAGCACTACCTCCTGTAAGACTAAAGCCGAAACCTTTTATGGTTTGGAAATTTTCATTTGGTTCGACCTTGATGAAAGGAAGATTATTATAAGAGTTTTCGAAACTCAGAACAACAGACTGTTTTTGAAATTTTTGGGATTGATCACCTTTTGTAAGGTAGAAATCAACCTCATTCTCTATCTGAGGATTTGGATTCACATTACCGTCGGGTTCCTTAGTATCTTCGCTGCCAGAACTACAACCGAAGGATAAAGCAAGAAACACGTACATAAACAACAGCTTTTTCATACTTTGAAAAATTTCCATTTTTAAACTAACTCTCCACATCTTCGTTGCTATTGGTACACTCTTACATAATCAATTTCCATGGTACCTTCGCTAAAATCTGTTACAATATCTCCCCCAAGGTTACCCCCCATCGC
>JBAVJE010000285.1:0-7593 GCA_049687615.1 Salinimicrobium sp.
AGATTGGCCAGCCTGGAAGATGAAGTAAGGATACTGGCCCTGGAATATGCATCAGAGATTTATCATGACCATGACTGTTCCAGGGAAGAGGCTCTGGAGAAAGCCATTGCTAAGGCCGAAATGGAAAAAAGAAAGCTGTAAACCAGAAATTAAGTGCTGCTGCTTAAACGGCTGTTTCTGAAACCGTTTAGCAGCATCGTAGAAGAAGAAAGCTAAAGTTATTAGATTTTCAAATTTTAAATGCGCAGGGTAAATTTTATTCCTGCTTCACATCCAGTTCCTTGCACAGGTCTAAAAATTCCTTTTTGATCTGAGATAGTCGTGGCAGGTCAAGATCCTTCAGTTTTTCTTCAAGATTTTCGTCCTTTTCTGAACTCAGGACGTGCAGGTAATTTTCCCTCACTTCTTCGGGAGTGTTATAATTCTCGAAACGTTCTTTTTTACTTTTTGTGTTTTGCTGTACTTCTTCAAGTTTTTTCTTTTTGTCTTCGGAATCATAATCATCTTTAGACTTATCTAAAATTGGATTAAAAGCCTTTTTATTGAGAATATCCAGTAGTTTCTTTTTCTTTTCTTGTTGTTCCATGGAACCTTCTTTTTGTTGAATATTTGGTTCGTGTTTTAAATCATAAAATTAAAAAAGTTGCTACATATGTTTTGCCAAGGCAGTCATAAATATGTATCAAAACGTAAAAATTCAGAATCCTGCCGAAGCATCGTCACCGCGCATATCTGCTCCGGCTTCAAGTCTGCCGTCGGGAAGTTTCAAAATAGCATCTACTTTTCCAATAATGAGCGATTCCTCAACGTCTACATTATAGCCTTTTACACGTAGTGAATCGAGCAGGGATTCTTCAAAACCCGTTGTCTCAAAAAGTATCACATCGGGAAGCCATTGATGATGAAATCTTGGCGCATTTACTGCCTGCTGCATGCCCATCCCAAATTCTTCTACATTAAGAATAACCTGGGCAACCGTTGTAATGATGGTAGAACCTCCGGGGGAGCCTAACACCATAAGGAGTTCGCCATCTTTTTCAACAATACTGGGAGTCATGGAGCTCAACATGCGTTTTTCGGGTTCAATTGCGTTGGCCTCGGCACCAATCAACCCAAACATATTAGGTTCTCCGGGTTTCGCACTAAAATCATCCATTTCGTTGTTCAGGAAGAATCCTAATTTTTCCATATATAGTTTTGACCCGTAGGCCCCGTTAAGAGTGGTAGTGACAGAGACAGCGTTTCCTGCACCATCAACAATAGAGTAATGTGTGGTTTCCATGCTTTCGTAACCCGGTACACTTCCATGTTTAATCTCTTCTGAAGGGGTTGCTTTGGCAAAACTGAAGTTTTGCATCCTATTTTCCAGGTAGCTGTCACTCAATAATTCTTCGGAAGGAATATCCACAAAATCGGGATCTCCCAAAAAGAAGCTTCTATCGGCAAAGGCACGCCTCTCGGCTTCGGTGAGCACCTGAATGGTCTTCAGGGAATTGTGCCCGTATTCGGGCAGGGGAAATATTTCTGCCATTTTCAAAATTTGCCCCATTACAATCCCCCCGCTCGAGGGTGGCGACATGGCAAAAATGCGCAGGTTTTTGTATTCAAATTCAACCGGCTTTCGCCATTTCGCCTCGTAAGCGGCCAGATCTTGCATGCTGATGATTCCGCCGTATTCTTGTAGGTAATTGACAATGGCCTGTCCGGTTTCACCCTCATAAAATTCCTGTTTTCCGTTGGAGACCAGTTTTTTCAAAGTTTGTGCAAGGGCAAAATTTTTTATACTGTCGCCCTTTACAAAAGCCTGGGAATAAAAAATGCTGTCATTATTGGCTTCTAGAAAATCCTGCTTGTAGTTTTCAAGCCTAAGCTGCTGTTTTTTTGTAACCACATAACCTTTTTCGGCCAGGGCGATCACCGGGTTCAGGATACGAGCCATGGGCAGACTTCCAAATTTTTCATGAACGGCAAAAATACCCGCTACGGTACCCGGAACCCCGACAGCAAGACCACCAAAACGGCTTTTTTCGGGGATCACCTCTCCGGTGCTGTCCTGGTACATCTTTCGGTCGGCAAGTAAAGGTGCTTTTTCCCTGTAATCTAATGCCCCGGTTTCGCCATTCTCCAGCCTGTATACCATGAACCCGCCACCGCCAAGATTTCCGGCGTAAGGATAAACAACCGCCAGAGCCATCTCTGTGGCTACCATTGCATCAAAGGCATTGCCACCCTGCTGCATGATTTGTAAACCGATTTTTGAAGCTTCTTCCCGAGCCGAGACTACCATGGCGTGATCAGCGATTTGTCCTCTTTCTTCCCAGGGAATTGAGACAAGAGAGGTTTCTTCATTGGACTTGCAGGATTGCAGGAGGGAAAGCAGGAACAGTAGGTACAGACTTCTTCGCATACAAGGGGCTTTAAAAATGTTATTTTAGGCTGCTCTTTCCGAAGCAGTTTTCATCATTTTGCTGCTGAAAGATAAGAAAGAAGTCCCTTTTTTAGATGAAAAAGTCCCGCTTTGCATGAATTTTTACGGTTTATCGCCAATAATGTCACCAGGTGGCCTGACGCAGGTTAGAGTCAGCCGTAAAATCCCCCATCCCTTAAAGGTCCAGGCCTTTCAGGCTTTCCGCCACGTTTTCTTCTGTCTTGTAAAGCTTGTCCCTACAGATCTTAAGTAAGACCGAAGCCCTTTTAACCTTGGCATCCAGGGTGTCAAGCCCTATTTCTGAATTTTCCATTTCCGAAACGATTTGCTGTAGTTCTGCAAAAGCTTCGGCATAAGTTATTTTGTTGCCCATGAAATTTATTTTTTAGCCCGGGTGGTTTGTATTTTTGCGCTTGCCTTACCTGAATAAAACTCGATCTCTACCATGTCTTCCTCTTGCAGGCCTGCGCTATCTTTAATAATCTTACCATTGCTGCGGGTGATGCTGTAACCGCGTTTTAAAATATTTTGTGGAGAGAGCAGTTCAACAGCATTGGCAATATTCCTGAGTTCTCCTTTTTCATCCCGCAGCTGTCCTTTACTCGAGGAAATAATTGCCTTTTCAAAATGTTCTAACCGGTTCAGGTTTTTTTGTAAAGTTCTTTCAGAATAAAATCTGAAGGAACGCGAAGCCTGCAACAACAAATTTTCCTGCCTCTCAAAAATGCGGTTTACAAGAGTCTTTATTTTTTCTGAATTCTCCTTGAGCGGAAGCGCGAAATTGTTGAACTCCTGCAGGAAGAATTCGGCAATTTTTGTGGGAGTTATGAAGCTTTTATAGCTCACCAGCTCACATACGGTTTCATTGGTAGAATGCCCGATTCCGGTTAATACAGGAAGCGGAAAACCTGCAATAGCCTTGGCCAGTCTATAGTCGTCGTAGCAGCTTAGCCCAATTTCCCCGCCACCGCCGCGTATAATTGCCACGGCGTCGAAATATTTAGCGTATTTCTGAATTTTTTGCAGTTGTGTGGTTATGGTTCTTACCGCATTTTCCCCCTGCAGTACAGCCGGAAACAGCCTTTGCTGATATTTGTAGCCCCACGGATTATTTTCGATCACATTGACAAAATCCTGATAACCCTTGCTACTTTCCACAGAGATCACTGCAATGGTCTTTGGGAGCTCTGGGAGTGACAGCTGCTTATTGGCTTCAAAAAGGCCTCCCTGTTGCAGCTTTCTAATGGTTTCTGCCCGTTGCCGGGCCAGTTCACCTAAAGTATATTCAGGATCAATGTCGACAATGTTTAGGGCCAATCCATAAACGGGATGATAGGTGACAGCGGCCTGTATCACCACTGTCATATCATCCCTGATCTCTTCCTGTAGCACCTCTTTGAACTTGGCGTTGATGCTTTCAAAATGGCTGCTCCAGATATTGCCGCGAATCTCGGCTACAATCCTGCCGTTTTTTTTCTCCACCATGTCTGGGTAGCAATGCCCGGTTTGGGGATAGTAGTTGAGTTTTACAATTTCGGCTTTTATCCATAGCAGTTTACTGCAATGTGCATTGATCACATTTTCAATAGCTGCTGTGACTTTAGAAAGGGGGAAAATACGTTTGGCCGGCATAAAGCAATTCTTGAGTTAAAGATATTGCATTTTCTTAGCCCTGAAAATAAATGCTCCAAAAATGGCATTTTTAGCACTTGTTAAATTTATGTATTGAAGCCGTTGAGGTTTCCCAACTCATTTATAAGATCAATCGTCATCGTTTGCAGGCATTTCCTCCACGGGTGTAGCTTCGGGAGCATAAGCCAAATCTGGTCTCATGCCTCCTTCTGAAACATCATATGCCGAAACAAGATCCATAACCTCCCTAAATTTTTGTTTGCCTTCTTCGCCAAGCAGCTTTTCATTTTCGGCAGACATTTGGGCATAATCTGTTGCGTCTTTAGCCGAAATAACGGCTACAAAATAGGCACCCATGTTGCCAAAACCGCTGCGATAAATTCGGTAATACATTTTTGAACCTTTTTGATCGAAGACATTTTTAAGCTCCACCAGCTTATCTCTTAGCTGAGATACATTTTCCGCATTAACCGACATTTTATGCCATTTCCTGTAATCTTTTCCGGGGGTTGAGGTGACGAGCCCTTCGGGCATGTAAGACAGGTCGTTGTCAAGAACAATGATATAATCACCATGTTTGTCATACATATCATTAAAACGGCTCATCATCCCGTTAAACTTGTCCTCTCCCATGGAATCCATCAATGGCTGGAAAGATTTCGACTCCAGGTCGGCCATATTTTTAATGGGAGTGATAGAAAGATAATTTCCGTTATCCATGGCAGCGACCGCCCATCTCATATTTTGCAATTTGCTTTTTTTGGCTGCATCGACAAGTTCTTTTGAAAGATCTTCATACTCGCTTACCATTCCCGGTCTTACCTGGTCTTCATGAACCCAAAATGCCTGGTTCCGGTTTTCCTGTGCGCTCAAACTACCTAAAACAAACAGGCAGCAACTTAAGATCGAAAATAAGTGCAATCTTCTCATGTCATTAAAATTTAGTGTTACAAAAATATCCGGGGAGCAAAAATGCGAATCAGTTTGAGAGGCTTAAAAAATTATAAGAGTTCAATATACGATAAACTATTGATTATGTGATGTTTATGCATCTAAATATCTTCCAGTGGTTAGATCAACCACAATGCTATAACAAAGAGAATTGTACCGGTAAGCAGCAAAATAAGGGTGTAGGGCAGGATTTCCCGTGCCTTTAGCTTTGTTATCGCGAGCAGAGGCAGTGCCCAGAAAGGTTGCAACATATTAGTAACCTGGTCTCCATAGGCAAAAGCCATAATGGCTTTATTGAGCGGCACGCCCAGTTCCATGGCACTCTGTACCACCACAGGTCCCTGGATGGCCCATTGACCACCCCCGCTGGGAACGAAAATATTGACCAGCCCGGCGCTGAAAAAAGTAAAAATAGGCAGGCTTTGTTCGGTGGAAATCCCGGTGAAGAAAAGAGCGATTTGGTTTACCATCCCTGTATCTTTCATGATGCCCATGATCCCAAAATACAGGGGAAACTGGATAAGAATAGCCCCGGCGCCAACCACAGCCTGGTCTAAAGCTTTTAAAAAAGAAATAAAGGAGCCGTGAAAAAGTATGCAAAGGCCCAGCATGAGAAAATTAAGCATGTTAGGCGTCAAATTGCCGCGTGTAAGTTCATTCCAGTAGCTGGCGAAAAATGCTGCTAACAGTAAGAGCCCGAAAAGCAGGGACAAGAGCCGGGAGTGGTCCAGCCTTTCGGCCCCAAAAATGGGTTTTTTTACAATACTTTCTGCGGAAGGGGGAAAATCGACTTCGGCAGTTGAGGTCTTTTTCGAGACTAACCAGAGTACAAAAGGCACGATGACCAGTAAAATGGCGTAAAGGAGCAGGTTCCAGTCAGAAAAAATGGTACTTTCCGCAGAGATCTGCGCTGGCAACCGGCTTACAAAAACCTGGTTGTCCATACCCGAAAATAGGCTTGCTAAATGCCCTTTTTCGGCCGCTTTTAAAGGCGCACTTCCGCTGATGCCCCCGTGCCAAACCATCAGGCCCACATAACCGGCGGCCCCAATAAGCGGATAATTAATCTTGAAGCCTTTTTTCTGTGCCGCTTCGGCAACTTTTCTCGCCATGATAGCGCCAAAGATGAGGCCCAGGCCCCAGTTAAAAAATGCGACTAATATGGTGGAGACAGAAACGGTGATCACCGCGCTGGTGTTTCCCGAAACAAAGCCGGTAAGCCTGTTGGTGAGTTTTGCGACCGGTTTGCTAAGGACCAGAATATGCCCGAGCACCAGGATGAGCATCATTTGTACGGCGAACACTAAAAGGGCCGGATCCCACATCCCGTTTTGCCAGGACCGGAGTATTTCTACGGCACCCTCGGCAGAAGTTCTGCCCGTAAAGAAAAAGGCCAGCAGTATGGTAAACAAACTGAGCAAAACCGCCAAAGTAAAAGGGGCGGGAATGAGCTTCTTGAAAGTTTTTTCAATAAGTCCGGCCGTATTCATAACTCAAATATGCTGAAAATTTTTCAGAAGAGAATCCACAAGACAATATCAATTGTGTTTCAAATTGCCTGGCCGATGATAAAACCCCTTGTTTTTTGTAATTTTAAGAAGCTAAAACAATACAGAAATGACTAAAAATACGCCTGCCTTATTTAGATCTTTAAAGATTAGAGAGATAGAGTTTAAAAACCGGATAGCGGTTTCGCCTATGTGCATGTACAGCAGTGTAGACGGATTTTCCAATCATTGGCATCTGGTACACCTTGGTACCCGGGCAGTAGGGGGAGCCGGCCTGGTGATTACTGAAGCCACAGCAGTTTCTCCGGAAGGCAGAATAACGCCCGACGATCTGGGGATATGGAAAGAAGAGCATGTAGAGGGGCTTAAGCAAATAACAACTTTTTTGAAGCAGCAAGGCAGTGTTGCCGGGATTCAACTTGCGCATGCCGGCAGAAAAGCCTCCACCACCAGTCCATGGAAAGGCGGGAAGCAACTAACCGAAGGGAACGGCGGATGGCAAACAGTAGCTCCCAGTGCCATTCCTTTTCATGATTCTAATGAACTTCCGGAAGCCCTTAATGAAGCCGGGTTAAAAAAGTTGATTTCAGATTTTCAAGAGGCGGCAAAAAGGGCATTGGCAGCGGGCTTTGAGGTGATCGAGCTGCATGCGGCACACGGTTATTTACTGCATGAATTTCTTTCTCCGTTAAGCAATAAAAGGCAGGACAATTACGGTGGCTCGTTTGAAAACCGCAGCCGACTCCTGTTGGAGGTGACCCGGGCAGTACGCCAGGTTTGGCCGGAAAATTTACCATTATTCGTGCGCATTTCGGCTACAGATTGGGTTGAGGGTGGTTGGAATGAGGAAGAATCTGTTGTCCTGGCGAAACTTCTCAAGGAAGAGGGAGTCGATCTTATTGACTGCTCCTCGGGTGCATTGGTGCCTCAGGCAGTAATTCCTGTCAAAAAAGGTTTTCAGGTGCCATTTGCGGAAAAAATTAAAAAAGAAGCCGGTATATTAACCGGTGCGGTAGGTTTAATCACAGAAGCAGAACAGGCTGAAAACATTATTTTTCAGGAGCAGGCCGACCT
>JBAVJE010000286.1:0-54175 GCA_049687615.1 Salinimicrobium sp.
AATGAATATATCCCAGGTTCTTGTTCATCATTTTTCCAAACATTTTGGGGAACCAGTGATAGATCCCGGCAAACATTCCATACAAGGCAGAAATCCCCATCACCAGGTGAAAGTGAGCAACTACGAAGTAGGTATCATGAACGTTAATATCAAGAGTACTGTCTCCCAGAACAAGACCTGTCAAACCTCCGGTAATAAAAGTTGAAACAAAACCAATCGAGAACAGCATTGAAGGGTTCATCTGCAGGTTTCCTTTCCATATAGTGGTGATCCAGTTAAATGCTTTTACCGCGGAAGGGATAGCGATCAATAAGGTGGTAAATGTAAACACCGAACCAAGGAATGGATTCATCCCCGACACAAACATGTGGTGACCCCAAACGATGGTTGAAAGAAAAGCGATACCTAAAATAGATGCGATCATCGCACGGTATCCAAAAATGGGTTTTCTAGAGTTAGCTGCAAGTATTTCTGATGCAATACCCATAGCCGGCAAGATTACGATATAAACCTCTGGGTGACCAAGAAACCAGAATAAATGCTCATAAAGTACCGGAGAACCTCCCTGGTAATGCAGCACTTCTCCTTTAATATAAATATCACTAAGGAAGAATGAAGTTCCGAAGCTTCGATCCATTACCAACATCAATGCGGCCGATAAAAGAACAGGGAAAGAAACCACCCCAATGATAGCAGTTACAAAAAGTGCCCAAACAGTCAATGGAAGACGGGTCATGGACATTCCTTTTGTTCTAAGGTTGATTACGGTAACAATATAATTAAGTGACCCCATCAAGGAAGAAGCGATAAAAATCGCCATAGATATTAACCAAAGGGTCATTCCCAGACCTGATCCCCCAATAGCTTGCGGAAGTGCACTCAAAGGTGGGTACACAGTCCAACCTGCTGAAGCCGGTCCTGCTTCTACGAAAAGAGAACCCAACATGATAAGACAGGAGATAAAGAATAACCAGTATGAAAGCATGTTCATAAAGCCTGAGGCCATATCCCTCGCACCAATTTGCAGTGGAATCAATAGGTTACTAAAGGTACCACTCAATCCCTGTGTCAAGACAAAGAAAACCATTATAGTTCCATGAATTGTCACAATAGCAAGGTAAATCTCAGGACTCATGACACCTCCGGGAGCCCATTTCCCGAGAAATATCTCGAATATTTTAAAAGATTCTGCCGGCCAGGCAATCTGCATGCGGAAAAATACGGACATCAGTATCCCTATAAATCCCATGATTAAGGCGGTAAAAAGATATTGTTTAGCAATAACCTTGTGGTCCATGCTAAAAATATACTTCGTTATAAAGCTTCCCTCGTGGTGATGGTCATCATGAGAGTGATCATTAATTTGTGCTTGTCCTACTACTGACATATTTTTTAAATCTTAACTTTATTTATTTTTCAACCTGCGCTATTTCCACTTCATCGTTGGAACTTTCGTTCACTCCTGCAGCCGCATCAAGAGGCTCCATAGTGTCCTGGAATTCCTTCTGTTCGGCCATCCAGGCATCAAATTCGTCCTGACTTTCGACGATCACTTTCATTTGCATATTGTAGTGTGCTACACCACAGATCTTGTTACACAATAGATAGTAGTCGAACTGATCATAAGGAGAGAGTTCTTCTGATCCAAGTGAAACCAATTCTGCATTTTTTTCACTTCTTATGCCCTGAATCCTGGCTACTTTTTCTCTCATATACTCGGTACCATTAATTTCTTGGGTAGTAATGGTTGGAGTAAAAGAGAACTGAGTAATCATTCCTGGAACGACATTCATCTGCGCCCTAAAGTGAGGAAAATAAGCCGAATGGAGTACATCCTGAGACCTCATTTTAAACAACACCGGGCGATCAACGGGCAGGTGAAGTTCACTCACGATAACATCGTCGTAGGCATATTGATCACTTTCATCTACTCCAAGCCTGTTTGCTCCTTCTATGAAGCGAACATTTGCCTTTCCAAGTACATTATCATTACCGGCATAGCGAGCGGTCCAGTTGAACTGCTGTGCATATAGCTCTATTACTATAGGATCATCCTCATCGGAAACGTCCATAATATCTGACCAGGTGAACAAGCCATAGATGATAAGTCCGGCAAGAACGATAACAGGAATAACGGTCCAAACCAATTCAAGTTTATCATTGTCGGCAAAGAACAATGCTTTTTTTCCTTTTTCCCCTTTATATCTAAAAGAGAAATAGTAAAGCAGTCCTTGCGTAATCACTTGTACGAACATGATCACGGCCATTGTTATCAACATCAAGTTGTCATATTGACTTCCATGTTCTGAAGCAGCAGCCGGCAAGGCTCTGTCTCCAAAAGTCCAGAAGTTGTACAACATAAAAAGATAAAACGCGATCCCAAAGGCCAGCAGGATATTACCCTGCACCCGGTTATCTTTATCACTCGCTATCTCACCAGACTCAAGACTGCTGGTACTTCTTGACAGCTGAAAGATCTTGGTGAGTTGCCAGATAGTGATCGCAAAAAGCGCTACTACTATTATGATCAAAAATACAGTCATCTTACAATTTCTTCGTTAACTAAAGTTTCTAATAATGGTAATTTTCGCTTTCCTTAAGGAAAGGATCTCCTTTTGGATACAATGAAACCTTCCCAAGTCCTGTTCCCACAACAAACACAAACAAGCCAAGGAAGAATAATATCCCGGCAATTTCAGGAATTCCAAAAGCCCAGTTAGGTCCCAAAGTAGATGGAACAACCAACAGGAATATATCTATATAGTGACCAATCAATAAAATTATACCGGTGATTACCACAAAATAAGGAATACGTTTGAAGTTTGTATTCATCAGCATCAAAATCGGGAACACAAAATTTAGCACAAGCATTCCAAAAAACAACAGATTGTATTCTTCAATTCTCATGGTAAAATAAGCAACTTCTTCAGGAATGTTTGCATACCATATCAACATGAACTGTGCAAACCAAAGGTAGGTCCAGAAAATACTGAAGGCAAAGATAAATTTAGCAAGATCATGAAGGTGGCTATCATTCACAAAAGGTATATATCCACCCCTTTTCAGGAAGATCACTACCAATGCGATAACAGTAATTGCAGTCACAAACATACTTGCAAAAATATACCATGCAAAAAGCGTACTATACCAGTGTGGCGTCATAGACATAAACCAATCCCACGCCATAGTCGATTCGGTAATCAGGAAGAATAACAGGAAGAAAACCGATATTTTAAAGTTCTTTTTATAAGGCGTGTAATCACTTACTTCTGCCTGTCTCAATGAATTCCTTCTCGCGAAATAACGGTACAGGTTCCATCCAAGCAAATAGATTACCGCACGAATTATGAAAAACGGCAGATTAAGATAACCTGCTTTTCCTTGAAGAATTTCATCATGCGCCACGATTTCATCATTCATCCACGGATAGAAATGAGTTCCCGCCAGGATGACGATAAGCACAACAATGATAGAACCGGGCAATAAATAGGTTGTTATTCCTTCCAGCACCCTGTAAAGAACAGGAGACCATCCCGCCTGTGAAACATATTGAATGGCGTTAAACACAAGTGCTCCAAGGGCGATCATGAAGAAGAAGAATGCAGATACAAAAACCGCAGCCCATGGTCGGGCCTGTAATTGATGCAAAAGGTGTTCCATGTGGTCTCCTTCGTGGCCTTCGGCTTCAGCTTCCTGTGCATTTTCATGTCCTGTCACCTCAAGATACTGTTCTGTTACCCCATGATCGGCCAGGTTATCCTCTTCCCCGGCTGAAACAGCATGTTCGCCATGTCCAGCTTCAGAAGCCATTATTTTGGCAGCATCTTCAACGGTAGAAGGGGCGGCAATGAAACCATAGGCCAGACCCAGGATTCCCAGCACCATAAAAATGATAGAACCTATTTTTAGTTTGTTGGATAGCGTGTACATATTTATTTATCTAATGCTGTTATTCTTGGTTTTGGGTTTCCGCTTCGCCGGTAGTTGAGGCTTCTTTCGTAACCATTTCTTTTTCAGCGTTTACAGCGGGAATCAAATTATCAGATCCAGATTCAAATTCTCTGGCGGGCTTACCCATCAATTGGTCTTTCAATGACATCACATAGTGATCAATTTGCCAACGCTCTTCAATAGATGTCTGTGATGCATAAGACCCCATGGCGTTTAGCCCATAATACATCGTGTGGTAAACACTACCTTCGGTGATTGCACGTCCTGCATCGTCATAACGTGGCACTCCAAGAAATTTCTCTCTTTGCACAAGAATACCTTTTCCATCTCCTTTATCACCGTGACATACTGCACAATAGATCGTGTATAGCCCTTCTCCCTTTGTAAGGTTATCTTCGGTATATGGCAGGGGATTTGTCAATTCGGCTTTTGCAGCAGCACGACCTTCAAAGGTGTTTTCATAGGCGTAAGGCTTCCAGCCCCGGGCTACAGTTCCCTCCACCGGCAGCTTTGCTTCCTGTTCATTAACAAAAATGTCATATGCCCCATATGGTTCATAACTTACCGACTCGTACATATCTGGCATGTACTGGTAATTTGGTTTCGAGTTATTCATGCAAGAAACTGCACTCGCCGCCAAAATGAAGAATATGGATTTTTTAAATAAACTTTTCATATGGTTTATTTGTTATCAATTAATTTAATTTCTGAAGCGCCTGTTTCGTACAGGAAATTGCTCAGTTGCTCGGCATCATGTCCTCCAAGTTCTACTTCCACAAGAAAGTGGTCATCTGTAGTACGAACATCGGGATTTTCGGCTTTTTTGAAAGGCCAAATTTTACTTCTCATATAAAAAGTAAACACCATAAGGTGAGCTGCAAAGAATACGGTCAATTCAAACATGATAGGGATGAAAGCAGGCATGTTCTGCACAAAGCTAAAACTTGGTTTCCCTCCAATATTCATTGGCCAGTCATCTATCATAATAAAGTTCATCATGGTAACAGCAACAGACAAACCTATCAAGCCATAAATAAATGAGGTGATTGCAAGTCTTGTCGGCGCCAGTCCTAAAAGCTTATCAAGCCCATGAATAGGAAAAGGAGTATAAACTTCATGAATGTTGTAACGCGCATCCTTGATCTGCTTTACTGCTTGCAGCAATAGATCATCGTCGTTATAAATAGCATGTATAACCTTGCTTGCCATTATCTGTTATTTTTAAGTTGGTTAGCCTGCTGTGACCAATCCCCGCGTTGCTCCTCAAGAGGGAAGGTGTCAATTATTTCATCAAGCAGCGCATAATCCTCTTCGGTTAATTTACTTATCTGGTCATATGTATAGAGACCAAGCTCGTGCAACTTTTCTTCCAGCAGGGGTCCAATACCTTTTATCTTCTGAAGATCATCTGCAGATTGGGTTGCCGGATCAAAGGTTCCTACTCTTGCAAGAAGGGCATCCAGTCGTTCCCTGTCGACTTCAGAACCTATAAGTTCTTTATGTTCATGAGCTGTTTCTTCCTTTTGAACTTTTCCTTTCGAAGTATATTCCTCATCAATATTTGCAGCAGGCTCCTGAGCAGTTGGGTCATTTTCAAATTTTTCAGCCTTTAGCCCATGCTCTGCTCTCAATTTCTTATACGCTTCTCCTGAAGATTTCAGGATGGTTTTCACTTCTGCCTGTGCAATTACCGGGAAAGTCCTGGCATAAAGCAAGAAAAGCACAAAGAAGAAACCAATAGTACCAATGAAGATTCCAATATCAACAAAAGTTGGTGAGAACATTATCCATGATGATGGTGTCCTTGACTTACTCAAATTGAGAACAATAATATCAAAACGTTCAAACCACATTCCAATATTGATAATAATAGCCACAATGAAGGTCCACATTATATTTCTCCTCAACTTTTTCACCCAAAGGCTTAACGGCACAATAAAGTTACAGATGATCAACGCCCAAAACGCCCACCAGTAAGGTCCTGTTGCAGCACCAAAAGACATATAGGTGTAATTCTCTGCATCCATTCCCGAATACCATCCAATAAAGTATTCTGTAATATAAGCTACAGATACGATTCCTCCCGTTAACAGGATCACCTTATTCATGTACTCAATATGCAGAATGGTTATATAATCTTCCAGATGAGAAACTTTTCTCATAATGATCAACAGGGTCTGCACCATTGCAAATCCCGAAAAGATTGCACCCGCCACAAAGTACGGAGGGAAAATGGTACTATGCCAACCCGGTACAACCGAGGTAGCAAAGTCAAAAGATACGATAGTGTGTACAGAAAGTACCAGTGGTGTTGCCAATCCGGCTAAAACTAATGATACCTCTTCAAATCGTTGCCAGTCTTTTACTCTCCCGCTCCATCCAAAGCTTAAAATTCCATAGATCTTTTTTTGAAATGGTTTTGTCGTCTTATCACGTAACATTGCAAAGTCGGGCAATAATCCCGTCCACCAAAACACTAATGACACAGAAAGATAGGTAGAAATTGCAAAAACATCCCAAAGCAGCGGAGAATTAAAATTCACCCACAGGGATCCAAATTGGTTAGGAATTGGAAGTACCCAATACGCCAGCCAAGGACGCCCCATATGAATAATAGGGAAGAGTCCTGCCTGCACAACAGCGAAAATTGTCATTGCCTCTGCAGAACGGTTGATCGCCATTCTCCATTTTTGCCTAAATAAAAGTAGTACGGCCGAGATTAGGGTTCCCGCGTGACCAATACCTACCCACCAAACAAAGTTGGTGATATCCCAGGCCCAGCCAATGGTCTTATTAAGACCCCAAACTCCAATACCCGTAGATACAGTATAGATTATACATCCCAATCCCCACAAGAACGCTACAAGGGAAATTAGGAATACTATCCACCAAGATTTGTTAGCCTTCCCAAAAATGGGGGCACCTACATCAACACTAATGTCACTGTAGGTTTTCTCGCCGATAATTAAAGGCTCTCTTATTGGTGCTTCGTAATGTGACGACATATCTTAATAATTGATTCTGAATATTTTTTCTACAACTTTTTAAACGTCGATATCGTTTGTTACTTTCAACTGATACATCACGTTTGGCCTTGTTCCCAATGCCTCCATAGCATGATACATTCTGTCATTGTCGGCCATCTTCATGATCTTTGATTCGGTGTCGTTAATATCACCAAAAACAATAGCGCCTTTGTCACAGGCAAGTGAACAAGCTGTGTTGAATTCACCGTCTTTAACAGGTCTTCCTTCCAACTTGGCATCAAGTTTAGTCCTTTGGGTTCTTTGAATACAGAAAGAACATTTTTCCATAACTCCACGAGAGCGCACAGTCACATCTGGATTAAGAACCATACGACCAAGATCGTTGTTCATGTGATAATCGAATTCCTCATTTTTATTGTAAAGGAACCAATTGAACCTTCTTACCTTATAAGGGCAGTTGTTGGCACAGTAACGTGTTCCAACACATCTGTTATATACCATCATATTTTGGCCTTCACGACTGTGCATAGTCGCCGCTACAGGACACACGGTTTCACAAGGAGCATGATTACAGTGCTGGCACAACATAGGCTGAAAAATAGCTTGTGGATTTTCATCTGACGCTACTTCAACCTTATCGTAAGTTTCCCATGCACCAAGATTATCAAGTGCTTCACGCTCTTCTTTGAAAGTATCTTCAGAAGAATAGTACCTGTCAATACGCAACCAGTGCATATCACGGAATTTCCTCACCTCTTCCTTACCAACCACAGGAACATTGTTCTCTGCCTGACAGGCGATCACACATGCGCCACAACCTGTACAAGCGTTAAGGTCAATAGACATATTGAAGTGGTGTCCAACAGAGCTATCAAAAGGTTCCCAAAGATCTGACTTTCCATCACCTACCGGCACCTCCTGGTGGTTGTATGAGATCTCAGGAAAAGGATTCCAGACCTCTTTTTCTTCATTCTTGTAAAGCGAGTAGCTGGTCTCTTTGATAATGTCATCTCTTCCTGCAAGAGTATTTTGCAACTGTACACATGCAAATTCATGCATTCCAGAAGCCTTTTCAATAACCACTTTTTGGTGAGACTTAAAATCTTTGTAAAGTGGGTAAGCATTGACTCCAACCTGCATCTCACGCTGAACAGCCTCTCTTTTACCGTAACCAAGAGCAAGCGAAACTACTCCTCTGGCTTGACCCGGCTGTATATAAATCGGTACCATTTCAAGGACAACATCCCCTACTTTTAGGTTGACATAGCTTCCGTTCAAAGCACCGTTCGATTCGTATTCATTCTCAAGGCCAAGTGCCTCGGCATCAAACCTTGATATCTTAAGACAGTTGTCCCATGACACTCTTGTGATAGGATCTGGCATCTCCATCAACCATGGATTGTTAGCCTGGTTTCCGGCTCCCATAGCAGTTGAAGAATAAAGTTCCAGCTCAAGTCCTTCTCCGGCAGCAGCAGATAAGTTTCTCGCCGCCGTAGCATCGTCGTTGACCTTCAGGCTTCCGGCACCAACACTTGCCAGGGATCCTGTTCCCGCCGGTTCAGTTGCCTCAAAAGTTCCATCATGCAAGGCATCGATCCAGGCAGTATTACCCAAAGAATCTGCCCAGGTGTCTTGTATGTAATTATGGTAAGATGTATTGTTATCTGTCCATCTCAACAAAGTGTCCTGAAACTGGCTGGTATCAAACAAAGGCTTGATAGTAGGCTGCATCAGGCTGAATTTTTTCTTAGTCAACTGGATGTCACCCCAACTCTCCAAATAGTGTGGAGTGGCAGCTATATAGTTACACAACTTGGCTGTTTCATCCTGCTTCATGGAAAAAGCAACGCTTAATTCCACTTTTTTGAGACCTGCAATAAATTCTTCGGCAAAAGGAAGACTGTATGCAGGGTTAACACCGGCAATAAGGATAGCTCCTACCTGTCCGCTGCTCATATCGGCAACAAGTTTTTTCACTTCAGCGGCATTTCCCTGACGAAGCATTCTTGGATTTTCGGTGTCGATCACCTTACTTCCAAGAGACTCATTAATACTAAGCGCAAGCGTTTGAGCATCGGCTTCTGGAATTCCGGAAACTACCACTGCTTTACTTCCTGCTTTACGTAACTGTCTGGCAGCTTTCACCACCACGTCATCAATTTCTGAAGGAAGTTTGCTTCCGGAAGCACCTCCGGAAATATATCCGTGAAGGGCAGCTAAAATTGCTTTTTGCTGAGATATAGTAACAGGTATCCGCTTATCGGCTTTTGCACCTGTCATGGAAAAATTAGATTCGAACTGGATGTGACGGGACATAGAACCGTTTTCAGGAACCCGGCTTTGCGCGTATCCAACATCGTGACCCCCACCGGCCCAGTCTCCAAGAAAATCTGCTCCAACAGATACTATTGTTTCAGCTTTAGAAAAATCATATTGTGGGAGCGCTCTTGTGCCATAACGTGACTGGAACGCATTCAACGCAGCATCTTCAGAAACAGCGTCATAAACTATATGCCGTACATTACCGTATTTTTCTGAAAACTCGTTGATGAGCTTTGTGGTAGAAGGACTTGCAAAGGTTTGAGTAAGAAGTACAATTTCACCTGAAACAGTATTCAGCTTTTGCCTTACCTCCTTGTCAAACTGCTCCCAGGAAACCACCTGGCCGTTCGCCATTGGCCGCTGCAGTCTTTTGTTATCATATAAAGAAAGTACAGATGCCTGTACCCTGGCGTTTGCACCGGTATTAGCAAGATTGTTGTGCTCAATTTTAATGGGACGACCTTCACGAGTCTTTACAAGCACTCCTGAAAAATCGAAACCATCGGCCATCGTGGTAGCGTAGTAATTAGCAACCCCGGGGACAATCCTCTCGGGCTGTACAACATAAGGAATCGATTTTATAACCGGTCCTTCACAAGCAGCCAAAGATGCCGCAGCCGTACTAAAACCAACATACTTCAAAAAGTCCCTACGGGAAGTCTTTGAACTCTCAAGAGATTCTTTGTTGCCCAAAAATTCATCTGTAGGAATTTCATCTACAAATTCTTTTTGATGCGCCTCAACAATAGAACTCGACTCTTTCAGTTCTTCAACACTTTGCCAGTATCTTCTGTTTGATGACATATATTTATAAATTTTCTTCTTGTTTTATTAATAGTGGCATTTCATACACTCGATACCACCCATATCGGCAACGGTTAATTCTTCAACGCCATATTTCTTAGTCAACTCCTCATGAACTTTTTCGTAGTACTCGTTACCCTCAGTTTTAACATTTGTGGTACGGTGACAGTTGATACACCATCCCATTGTAAGTGGTGCATTTTGATACATGATCTCCATTTCCTGAACCGGACCATGACAGGTTTGACATTGAATTCCACCCACCGACACGTGTTGGGAGTGGTTAAAATAAGCAAAGTCTGGAAGGTTGTGGATCCTCACCCATTTCACAGGCTTGGTATCACCGGTATAGGCCTGTTCGGCTGTATCCCATCCAACCGCATCATAAAGTTTTGCGATCTCCCCGTCATAAAATTCTTTTGAATATTCCGCAGTAGCTGTCTCAGGCGCCACTTCACTTATCGATTTATGACAGTTCATACACACATTGAGAGAAGGAATTCCTGAAGTTTTTGAAACTCTTGCAGAACTGTGACAGAATTTACAGTCTATCTGGTTGTCTCCGGCGTGAATTCTATGGGAATAATGAATTGGCTGAATTGGCTGATATCCCTGATCCACCCCCACTTGCATAAGCCAACCATAAACAAAGTAAGTTCCTACAAGAATCAACACTACAGAAGTAACGAGCACCAAAAACTGGTTTTCAACAAAGGCCTTCCAAATTGGTTTTCTTTTTGGCTGTTCAGGAAGCTCAACTCCACTGGCTTCAGCGAATCTTCTCAGGGTCTTGTTCACCAGGAAAAGCATTACCAGCAGCATCAAAAGAACAAAAGCAAGGACTCCAAGAACTATATCTGTGGAAATTCCTCCGCCATCTCCACCCTGAGGCGCGGCAGTCTCCCCTCCGGCAGCTTGTGCTTCCTGTGGCGCCTGCTTTGGCGCTCCTACATAGGCAAGAATGTTGTCAATATCCTCTGTACTCAATTGAGGGAAGGGAGGCATTGCAACCTGATTAAATTCATTATAAATCGCCACTGCATGTTCATCACCTGAAGCAATAAGTTGCGAACTGTTACTTATCCAGCTGTGCAGCCATTCTGAATCTCTTCTGTCTGTTACTCCTCTTAAAGCCGGACCAATTGATTTGCTGTCAAGCTTGTGACATGCAGCACATAGGGTATTGAAGATTTCCTTCCCTTTGGCCGCGTCCCCTCCTGAAGGCTCTGCTTCTACGTTGGACTCCTCGGCTCCCTGAACAGTTTCCTGGACAACGGGCTCACCTTCAGAAACAGGTGTATCGGGTTCCTGTGCGAAAACAAAAGCATTCAAGGACAAAAACAACGAAGTACTCAGTAAAAAAAGTTGGGCGACTGAATGGCGGTTTTTCACCTTTTTCATATTACAAGTTGAAATTAACGTCTTTTGGTACAGTTTTTTTAGTGTCAATCATATGATATTAGTCATATTTTGGTCACCAGAAATTTTACGGACAAAAGTAATATTAAAGTTCGATTCTAATGAAAGGTTGGTTAATTTATAATTGTTCTAAATAAAGTCAAAACCCCTGATTAAGCTTTTAAGTTATACTTTTGTAATTCAGAAAACTATATCATATGCTAAGAAATAGAAACATCATTGCTGCCGGCATTTTTATACTGGGCTTAAGCAGCCTCGGAATGGCACAGGAGGGTAGAGTAAATATCCAGCAAGACGAGAAAATTCCCGAGTTGCTTAAGAAAAAAACTGAAATGGTTCAGGATGGAATCATTGGAGACCGGTATAGAATTCAGCTTTTTTCGGGTGATAACAATCAAGCCAGCAAGGTCATCAAAGAGTACCGAAACCTTTATCCACAATGGACTTCAACCATAGTTTATGAAACACCTAATTATAAGGTATGGGTAGGCAACTTCAGGAACAGCCTTGAAGCCGATCAAGCCCTATTGGAAATAAAAGAGACCTTCCCCGCCGCCTTCAGATTCAGGCCGGAAAAGAAATAACCGAGAACATTACAAATAAAAAAGGGACGTTAAAACGTCCCTTTTTTTATTACCTATATAATAAGGTATCACTATTTCAGTTTCTTTTTGACTGCAACTTCCTGGAAGGCTTCGATTACATCGCCCTCCTTAATGTCGTTATAGTTCTTAACCTGTAGACCACAGTCGTAACCTTTGGAAACTTCTTTAACATCGTCCTTGAAACGTTTAAGAGAAGACAGTTCTCCCGTATACACAACCACTCCATCGCGGATGAGTCGAATCTTAGAATTTCTGTAGATTTTTCCATCTGTTACCATACATCCGGCAATACTTCCCACTTTAGATACTTTGAAAATCTCTCTGATCTCGGCATTTCCAGTAATCTCTTCCTTCATCACAGGAGAAAGCATTCCTTCCATCGCATCTTTCAGATCATTGATCGCATCATAAATAATGGAGTAAGTCCTGATGTCAATTTCTTCTTTTTCGGCTACCGATCGTGCATTTCCTGCAGGTCGTACGTTAAATCCAATTATAATCGCGTCTGAAGCCGATGCCAGTAATACATCACTTTCGGTAATCGCACCCACACCTTTGTGAATGATATTCACCTGTATCTCTTCGGTTGATAATTTCTGGAAAGAATCTGTAAGTGCTTCCACAGAACCATCCACGTCACCTTTAAGGATGATGTTAAGCTCTTTAAAGTCTCCAAGTGCAATTCTTCGTCCAATCTCATCAAGAGTAATGTGACGCTGAGTTCTTACAGACTGCTCTCTTTGCAACTGAGTTCGTTTGGCAGCAATATCCTTAGCTTCTCTCTCATCTCCCATCACCTTAAACTTGTCACCAGCCTGCGGTGCGCCATCAAGTCCAAGAATAGAAACCGGAGTAGAGGGCCCTGCTTCTTTCACGTCATTTCCACGCTCATCCTGCATGGCCTTCACTTTACCACTGTGTCTTCCTGCAAGTACATAATCCCCTATTTTCAAGGTTCCCGACTGAACAAGAATAGTAGAAACATAACCTCGACCTTTATCAAGATAAGCTTCAACCACAGTACCATTTGCCGGCTTGTTAGGATTAGCCTTCAATTCAAGAATTTCAGCCTCCAAAAGCACTTTTTCAAGTAGCTCTTTGACGTTCAATCCCGTTTTTGCAGAAATATCTTCAGATTGAATTTTACCTCCCCAGTCTTCCACTAATAGGTTCATTCCTGCAAGCTTCTCTTTAATCTTTTCAGGATTTGCTGTGGGAAGATCAGATTTGTTGATTGCGAATATGATTGGCACTCCCGCAGCTTGTGCGTGAGAGATCGCTTCTTTGGTTTGCGGCATCACATCATCATCGGCTGCAATAACAATAATTGCAAGGTCGGTTACCTGGGCACCTCTGGCACGCATCGCCGTAAAGGCCTCGTGACCCGGGGTATCCAAAAATGTAATTTTTTGTCCACTTTCCAGTCGCACTCCATACGCACCAATGTGCTGCGTAATTCCACCGCTTTCTCCTGCAATTACGTTTTCCTTACGAATGTAATCCAGCAGGGAAGTCTTCCCGTGGTCAACGTGACCCATTACGGTCACTATTGGTGCTCTATCCTCAAGATCCTCCGGATTTTCAGGAACTTCTTCTTTTGTTTCTTCCAGGTCGGCAGTTACAAATTCCACCTCATAGTCAAATTCTTCTGCAACTATAGAAAGGGTTTCTGCATCAAGACGCTGGTTCATAGTAACCATCATTCCCAAAGACATACAGGCCGAGATAATCTTGGTCACCGGCACGTCCATCATGGTAGCAACCTCACTCACGGTAACGAATTCTGTTACCTTTAATACCTTATTGCTTTCTTCCTGCTGCGCCTCTTCAGTTCTCTGGCGGTGAGTATCTCTTTTGTTTCTTCGGTATTTGGCACCTCGACCTTTACTTGATTTACCCTGAAGTTTTTCAAGGGTCTCACGCACCTGCTTTTGTACTTCTTCTTCACTAGGCTCTTCCTTGGTAACCGGTCGGGTACGTTGTTTCCCCCTGGCTTTTGCACCCCCCGTATTTGCACCGGCTGAACCACCTTTTACATCTTTGCTTATTCTGCGACGACGCTTCTTGCGTTTGTCTTTATCTTCATCAGCTTTCTTTTCCTCTTTCTTCTTAACAGGTTTTTTGAATTGAGAAAGATCAATCTTCTCTCCTGTAAAATTAGGACCACTAAGCTTTTTGTAATTTGTCTTAACCGTAGAATCTCCTTCGGCAGAAGTAGCGCTTTCTTCTTTAGAGGTTACCTCTTTCGCAGGCTCTTTTTTAGAGGGTTCAGATTTTGGCTCTTCTTTCTTTTCTTCTTTCTTCACTTCCTTTTTCTCTTCGGAAGCAGGCTTTGAAGCAGGAGCTTTTTTGTCCTCCTCATTTTTCGGATTTTCAGAAAGTTCCTTTTCTTCCGGCTTTTTCTCTACCTCCTTAGGGGCTTCTGCAACTTTTTTCTCTTGCTTTGGAGCTTCTGCCTGTGGCTGTTCAGGCTCTTTTTTCTCTTCGGCTTTGGATTCTGGAGCTTCTGCTTTTCCTTTGTTATCGAGGTCTATTTTACCAACCTGTTTTGGGCCTTCCAGGGTGCTTTTAGCTCTGATAACCTCTTCCTTCTCCGTTTGTTTACGTTTTTCCTCCAGTTCTTTTTCCCTGGCCAAACGAATTTCCTCCTTCTCTTTTCGCTTCTCTTCACCAACTTCTTTCGAAGCTACCTTTTTGCTTTTATCGGTTTGAAATTCATCAAAAAGCACTTGGTATACCTCTCCGGAAATTTTGGTAGTAGGACGCGCCTCGATCTCGTGGCCCTGGGAATTCAGATATTCCACAGCACGATCCAGCGAGATGTTAAATTCGCGTAATACTTTATTTAATCGCATTGTTTTTGCTTCAGCCATAAATTGCCCTCTAAATTATCCTCTTTTATTCTACTTACTTATTCTCTTCTTCAAATTCCTCTCTCAGAACCTTGATCACCTCACGAATTGTTTCTTCTTCAAGGTCGGTTCTCCTCACAAGATCATCAACGTCCTGCTCCAGGATACTTTTTGCAGTATCGAGACCTATTTTGGCGAATTCTTCAATCACCCAGTCTTCAATCTCATCTGCAAATTCTCTTAATTCTACGTCTTCTTCTACACCTTCTCTATAGACGTCTATTTCATAACCCGTCAATTGTCCTGCCAATCTTATATTATGCCCTCCACGACCTATCGCTTTTGACACTTCTTCAGGTTTAAGCATTACTTCTGCACGCTTATTTTCTTCATCTAACTTTAAAGAGGTCACTTTTGCAGGACTTAATGCTCTGGTGATCAACAACTGAATATTTGTCGTATAGTTGATCACATCAATATTTTCATTTCCCAGTTCACGTACGATGCTGTGAATTCTTGATCCTTTCATACCCACACAGGCTCCAACGGGATCAATACGATCATCATAGGAATCTACTGCCACTTTTGCTTTTTCACCAGGAATCCTCACTACTTTCTTCACCGTGATAAGCCCGTCAAAAACTTCAGGAATTTCCTGCTCAAACAATTTCTCCAGGAACACAGGTGATGTTCTGGACATAATTATTGCAGGCTTATTTCCTTTTAGCTCAACGCTCTCAATAATCCCTCTTACGTTTTCCCCTTTTCGGAAGAAATCTGATGGAATTTGTCGGTCTTTTGGAAGAATAATTTCATTCCCCTCATCGTCAAGCAAAATAATCGCCCTATGGCGAATGTGATGAACCTCGGCAGCATAAATCTCGCCTTCGAGCTCCTTAAATTGCTTGTAAATATTGGTATTATCGTGCTCGTGGATCTTAGAGATTAAATTTTGACGCAAGGCCAGAATAGAACGGCGTCCAAGATCAATAAGCTTAACTTCTTCAGAAACATCTTCCCCAACTTCAAAGTCAGGTTCAATCAATCTTGCTTCAGACAAAGAGATCTCCTGGTTAGGATCTTCCACTTCTCCATCGGCGACCACAACTCTGTTTCTCCAAATCTCAAGGTCACCCTTGTCAGGGTTTACAATAATATCAAAGTTATCGTCTTCCCCGTACTTCTTTTTCAGTGCACTCCTGAATACCTCTTCCAGAATCGCCATTAAAGTGACACGATCAATAAGCTTGTCATCTTTAAATTCTGAAAACGATTCTATCAACGCGATATTTTCCATATCAATTGTCTGTTAAAATGTTATTATCACTTTTGCCTCTTTTATATCCTTAAAAGGCAATACAGCTTCTTTTGCTACAGTAACTTTCCCTTTTCCAACCGGTTTGGGCTCCCGGGCTTTCCACTCCAGCTTAACACCTTCATCATCTACACTTACCAGCTGGCCTTCATATTTCTCTTCGGAAGTGGTTACCGCCAATTTTCTTCCAATATTTTTTCGGTATTGTCTTGGCATAGCCAATGGGGTAGACACTCCAACCGAAGCAACATCAAGCGAGAAATCCTCTTCCTCACGGTCAAGATTATGCTCGATTTTACGGCTCACGTTAATGCAGTCATTAACCGTGACTCCATTGTCACCATCAATCACCACCGCTATATGGTTGGCATCGTCGACTTTAAGTTCAATTAAAAATAACGAATTATTTTCTTCGAAAGCCTCCTGTAGTAATTTTTCTACTTTCTCTGTAAGCATCCCCGATTCTGACTATAAAAAGAGGGGACTTTCCGTCCCCTCGTTGTTCTTTTTTCGCTTCAACGGTGCAAATATAGTAATATTTTTACAGAACGAAAACAAGAATTTGAATGAAAAAATATTCGTAGCTTTATAACTATATCAACCTTACTTAATTACAACGCTCCTATGAAAAAAATTCTTGTGCCAACCGACTTTTCGGAAAAGGCTGAAAATGCCCTTAAAGTAGCCGCGCAACTGGCCCGAAAATTTGAAGCTGAGATCTACCTGCTCCATATGCTGGAATTACCTATGAATATGGTGAATCCTGTTGGCACCACCAGTCGAAGCGACCTTCCCGAAGCTTTATTTTTTATGAAGCTGGCTAAAAAGCGTTTTGGTGAAATCCTTTCACAACCATTTTTAGAAGGAATAAAGGTACATGAGACTGTTGAGTTCCACCAGGCATTTGAAGGTATTATGGAAACCAGCAAAGAGTACGGTTGTGACTTCATCGTAATGGGATCGAAGGGAGCCAGCGGCCTGAAGGAAATGTTCATAGGATCTAATACCGAGAAGGTGGTTAGAACTTCGGAGATCCCGGTTCTCGTTATCAAGAACGATCATCCTAACTTTAGTGTCAAAAACCTTGTTTTTGCAACCAATCTTGACAATCACAATAAGAGAACCTTAAAGAAGGTCGTAGCCTTTGCCAAACTAATGAATGCAAAAATTCATCTGGTTTATATCAACACCGCCAACGAATTTATCACCTCAGAAGAGACCGAAAGATATCTTGACAAGTTTCTGGAAGGCAATGATTCTGACAACTATGAGTTCCACATATACAATGATGACACGGTTGAACAGGGAATCCTGCATTTTGCCGCGAAAATAAAGGCAGATGTCGTGGGAATTGCCACCCACGGCCGAAAAGGACTTTCAAATTTCTTCAACGGCAGTATAAGCGAGGACCTTGTAAATCATGCTAACACTCCTGTTCTTACCTTTAAACTTGAAAAACCTGAAGCAGGTAAAATTTTCCCTTAGGATTTTTTAAGCCTTTGACGCTGTCTTAGTTAAAATTTAGACAAAGCCAAACATGGCTGTTGAATTTCAAACATGACCACTGTATCTTTAGCCATATCAAATTTGATCCCGGTGCTGAAATTTAGTTTTCAATTGGCATTTATGACCATCGAAGTTATTCTTACCTTCTACAGTGATGTATTGGAGGATAGCCTGATGATCAAATTCCTGTTCTTTGTAATAAGCGCTGTACTTATTGCTATGGCAGTAACTAAACTCGCCAGTAACATTCTGCCGGAGGATAAAGATTTTGTTTCAGCTGAGGAGGAAGCAGGAAACGATTAGCACTGTGGCCACCCCTGGAGGAGCAGGTGAAGAGAAGAAAAACACCTCAGGCTTAGCAGTACACCAAAGAATCTTATGAAGTTTTTCAAAGATTCTTTCGTTACTGCATCCAAAAATAGGCTTTTTAGCCAATAATTAGAAGAAAGCCCAGTTCTCCTAAAAATGCTTAAATTTGTCCTCGTTTGAAAATTTCCGGGGAGATCCGGGCGAGCAAATCACATTTATGTTTAAAAAAGAGGGTAACGTTTTTAACGTGCTTTTTGAGGCAGCTTCCGAAGGTATTCTTGTAGTAAACGAATCTCAGCATATTGTTAGCAGCAATGCCGCTGCCGATGAAATGTTTGGCTATAAAACAGGAGAACTTGAGGGTAAGCCGCTCAATACACTCATTCCCAGCCGCTATAGAGCTGCCCACCCGTCCCATTTTAGAGAATTCCTGAATCATAGCGAAAAAAGATCAATGGGTCACGGGCGTGATCTTTATGGAGTAAAAAAGGACGGAGAGGAATTTCCGGTTGAAGCGGGGCTTAACCCTTTCAAGCTGGGAGAGGAGCACTTTGTTATGTCACTCATAATTGATATTTCGGTTAGAAAAGAGGCGCAACGGCAAATAAAAGAACTCAACAGTCAGCTTGAAAAAAAGATCAAGATCCGTACCCACGAGCTGGAGGAGAATGTTGAAAAACTTAAAGATGCCAATCGCACTCTTGAGCAGGAAATAAAACGCCGGAAAGAAGCAGAAAATCGTATTAAGACTGCGCTTCAAAAGGAAAAAGAGCTTAATGAATTAAAGACAAAATTTCTGTCGCTGGTTTCCCACGAGTTCAAAACACCCCTAAGCGGAATATTGACCTCTGTTGTTCTGGCAGGCAAGTATAAACTCCAGGAGCAGCAAGATAAAAGAGAGAAACACCTCAATACCATTAAAAATAAGGTGCATTATCTCGACAACATTCTTAATGACTTCCTGTCTATTGAACGCCTAGAAAGTGGTAAGGTGAGCTACAAATTCTCGACCTTTAGCCTGAGTAAACTGGTAAACGAAGTGGTATATAACGCTAATGTCACCCTAAAAAGTGGACAGGAGATAAGGTACCCGCGCAATATTGAAAACATCAACCTGCATCAGGATGAAAAAATACTGGAGCTGGTACTTTCTAATCTTTTAAGCAATGCCATCAAGTACTCCCCAGAGAATACGCTTATAAATTTTGAGATCGAAATAGAGGGCGAAAAAATAATATTTAAGGTGATCGATCAGGGAATGGGAATTCCAATGAAGGATCAAAAACACATTTTTGAGAGGTATTTTAGGGCAGAAAATGCCCTATTGAACCAGGGAACCGGTATAGGTCTTAATATCGCGAAGGTGCACCTTGAAAACCTCGGCGGAAATATTTCCTTTGACAGCAAGGAAAACCAAGGAACAAAATTTATTGTAGAACTACCTATTATTAAGGAATGAAGAAGGTTTTATTTATTGAAGACGACACAGTAGTACGTGAGAATACTGCTGAATTATTGGAACTGGCAGAGTACGAGGTAATCACTGCAGCTAACGGAAAAACCGGCGTGGCAATAGCAAAAGCCGAAAAACCTGACATCATCGTATGTGATATTATGATGCCCGAAATGGATGGGTACGGAGTTTTACAGGAACTCGCCAATGATCCCGGAACCCAGCATATCCCTTTCATCTTCCTTTCGGCCAAAACAGAGCACAAAGACATTCGCAAAGGCATGGACCTTGGTGCCGATGATTATCTCACCAAACCTTTTGAAGAAGAAGAACTCACCAGTGCTATTGAAAGCCGACTGGCGAAAATGGCCATCCTCAATAAACTGAATGACGGCAGCAATAAAGAACCTCAACAGGAAACTGAGCAAAAGATCAATTCCCTGCATGACCTTCGTGAAGAAGTAAAAAAATACGAAGAGCAGAATTATAAGGCAGGAGAGACAATTTATGAAGAAGGAAAACAAAGCAATCATTTCTTCTTTCTGGACAGGGGGGTTGTAAAAAGCCATCGTATGGACCAGTATGGTAAAGAACTCATCACTTCTATTTATAAGGAAGGTGATTTCTTCGGAAATACTTCCTTTAATAAACCTGTGGCCTATGAAGAATATGCTACCGCTATGGAAGATACAAGGGTTTATGCCGTTTCTAAAGAAGAGTTGAAAGATATTATTAAGAACAACAGCAATATTACCCTCGAACTTATAGATGTGCTTGGAGATAATATTTCGGGAATCAAGGAACAGCTTCTTGAAATGGCCTACGGCTCGGTAAGGAAGAAGGCGGCGCGCACCATCCTGTTGTTTTCCCAAAAGATACGAAGACATCCCACCCAGAGTATAAGGATTTCCAGAAGTGATCTTGCCAGTGTGGCAGGTATGGCATCCGAAACTCTAATTAGAACACTCTCAGATTTTAAAAAGGAAGGATTACTTGAAATAGAAGGCCGTAACATCAAGATTCTAGACGTAGAAGCCCTTAAACGTATCAGCTAAAAAATTTATTATTTAGAATCAATTCAATAACTGACTTTCATCATTTTTTCCGCTATACCTGCAACTTACTTTTGCAAGGTAAATTAGATGTGACTGATGATGAATATCCTTTTGCCAACCGACTTTTCTGAGAATTCGCGGAATGCTGCCGTCTATGCGCTGGATTTTTTCAAGGGCACGCCTTGTAACTTTTATCTGTTGCACGTACTTCCCATACCCGCAGATCAAATGGTTACCAGTTACATGAGTGCATCTCCAGAGGTCAAGGAGAAATTCGATAAGCTTCTGGATTGGTTAAACAGCATCAAAAAAAATAGCGAACACACTTTCCACACCTGTTTTAAAGCCAGCTACCTTATTGAAGCCGTAAGGGCCAAGGTACAGGAAAAAAATATTGACCTTATCTTGATGGGTACTAAAGGTAAGACCAATAATAAGGGTGCTATTGTTGGACAACATACCTCAGATGTGATGATGAAGGTAAGATGCCCTGTTTTGGCTATCTCTGAAAATGCCGTGTTTAAGGAGCATAAAAACATCCTTTTCCCAACAGATTATAAGATCCACTACGGAAGCAAAATGCTGCGAACACTACTTAACCTCACCTCCCTTTCCAAGGCGAGTGTGAAAATTCTTGAGATCTTTAATTCTGATAATGAACCTTCAGAAGAGCAGGAAGAAAACCGGGAATTTCTTCAAGATTCATTTTTACCCAAAACCCCGGTATTACAAACCTATTACACTTCTCAGGAGCCTACTCCTGTCAAAATATTTATGGCCAACCGCAATGTAGATATGATTGTGCTTGCCGCAAAAAATTTGAATTTATGCCAGAAGTTTCTGCATAATGATCAAAATGATATTCCGTTCATCAACAAACTTCCACTTTTGGTGCTGCACGGATAAATTACCTCTTAGTTTTCAAGTATTATATTAGTTTGTTTTTATTAGAAAAGGCGGGGACCCTAAAAAAGTCCCCGCCTTTTTTTAATAATAATTAGGATAAAAATGTCCTTTTATGATTTGACTCATAATGCAGCTGTGCGTTAAGACCCACTTTTGTACCTGTAAAACAGTAAAATCCTTATCAAAATTTACAGATATGAAAGAAATTGAGTCAAAAACAGTAGCAGACATGGTGACCGAAAACATCAAAACTGCCCATATTTTTAAAAAGTACGGCATAGATTTTTGCTGCGGCGGTGGAATAAGCATTAGCAAAGCCTGTGAAAAGGCTAATGTCGATTATGATTTATTGAAGAATGACCTGTTGAACGTTGAGAATAATATATCCAGGGCCAACGATTATAACAGCTGGGAACTGGATTTTCTTACAGATCATATTATGAATGTTCACCATTCTTATGTAGAGGAGAGTATACCTTTACTTATGCAATACGCAGCCCGTGTAGCCGAGGTTCATGGACATCATTATACAGAGCTGCTTGAAATCAAAGATCTCGTCACTCAAGTGGCCGGGGAACTTAGCTCTCATCTCAAAAAAGAAGAATTGATCCTCTTCCCTTTTATAAAAAACCTGGTAAGAGCCAAAAAAGAAAATTCAGAGGCTCCTCAGGCCCCATTTGGCAGTGTGGACAATCCAATCAAAATGATGGAAGCAGAACACGAAGATGCAGGTGACCTCCTTCGGAATATTGCCAAACTCAGCAGCAATTATACACCTCCTGAAGCTGCCTGCAATACCTACCGCGCTTTCTATGCAAAACTGGATGAATTTGAACAGGACCTGCACCAGCATGTGCACCTGGAGAACAACATTCTCTTCCCCAAAGCTCTCAGCCTTGAGAAAGAGCTTAATGCCCAATAGAAAATCCTAACCATTATTCACAAGGCCATCCCGATACCTCCCAAAAATGACTTTTTTGGATGGCCTTTTTTAAAGCTACACAAATGACAAAAGAAAGAAAATTATGGATCGCCTTTCTCCTGGTGGTCTCAGTCTCCTTTGCGGTCCTTGGTTACTACGGATTCGAAATCTATCAAAAAGCGCCGCCACGGCCAATGAAGGTAGTTAGCACAGAAGGAGAAACTATCTTTAAAGGCCAGGACATTCTCGATGGACAGAACGTATGGCAAAGTATGGGCGGCCAGGAAGTTGGATCCATTTGGGGGCATGGGGCTTACACCGCCCCCGACTGGACTGCAGACTGGTTACACAGGGAATCCATTTTCATGTTAAATCACTGGTCAAACACAGATTATGGCAAAAACTATGATGAGCTTAACAGCGAAAACCAGGCCCTGCTGGAGAGGAGGCTACAGGAAGAGATTAGAAAGAATACCTATGACGAAGCAAGCAATACTATCACCATAAGTCCTTTGCGTGCACATGCCGCCGAATATCTCCACGAGTACTACAAAGGTCTCTTCATGGATGACGCGAAGCTTGATGAATTAAGAGCTAATTATGCCATTCCAAAAAATGCTATTAAGGATGAGGCTCGCATGCGACAAATGAGCAGTTTCTTCTTCTGGGCTACCTGGGCCACAGTTACCGAAAGACCTGGAAGTGATGTTTCTTATACCCATAACTGGCCACCCGAAGAATTAGTAGGCAACAAACCAACCGGGGATCTGCTTATCTGGACAGGGTTTAGTATAATTCTATTGCTGTTTGGTATAGGGGCCATGGTTTTTTACCACGCAAAAATGAAGCATGATGAAGAGTTGGATATGCCGGTAGAAGACCCTTTGATGCGGCAAACTATTACCCGTTCCATGAGAGCGGTAAAAAAATACCTGTGGGTGGTGAGCCTGCTCATTCTTGTTCAGGTCACCTTTGGAGTCATTACCGCGCATTACGGGGTGGAAGGAGATGCTTTTTATGGCTTTGATCTAGCCAAGATCATGCCCTACTCCATCTCCAGGACCTGGCACGTGCAGCTCGGGATTCTCTGGATTGCCACAGCATGGCTGGCCACCGGGTTATACATTGCACCTGCAGTCTCAGGACGGGACCCTAAATTCCAGACCCTGGGGGTGAATTTCCTTTTTATCTGTTTACTTATTATAGTTGCGGGTTCTATGGCCGGTCAATGGATGGGCGTGATGCAAAAACTTGGTCTGGAAGAAAACTTCTGGTTTGGCCATCAGGGTTATGAATATGTTGATCTTGGTCGCTTTTGGCAAATCTTCCTTTTAATAGGTCTGTTCCTATGGCTTGCCCTTATGGTAAGACCACTCATTCCGGTACTTAAAAAGAAAACTTCAGAAAGAAACCTGCTGCTTATGTTCCTGGTTTCTTCCGCAGCTATTGCGCTTTTTTACGCCGCGGGACTTATGTGGGGAAGACAAACTAACCTGGCCATTGCCGAATACTGGCGCTGGTGGGTGGTACACCTGTGGGTAGAAGGTTTCTTTGAAGTATTTGCTACCGTTGTTGGAGCATTCCTATTCGTGAGATTGGGATTGTTGAGAACGAAAACAGCTACTCTTAGTGTATTGTTGGCCACAGTAATCTTCCTTTCGGGAGGAATCCTGGGAACTTTTCACCACCTGTATTTTAGTGGAACACCTACAGCCGTGATGGCACTCGGTGCAACCTTTAGTGCGCTTGAGGTAGTGCCGCTGGTACTCATTGGATTTGAAGCCTACGAGAACTATAGGATGAGTAAAGCGACAAAGTGGATCAGCGACTATAAGTGGCCCATCTACTGCCTTGTGGCGGTAGCATTCTGGAATTTCCTGGGAGCCGGCATTTTTGGCTTTGTAATTAATCCTCCAATTGCACTTTACTACATGCAGGGCCTTAACACCACCGCCGTTCACGCCCATACCGCTTTATTTGGTGTCTACGGAATGCTTGGAATTGGCTTGATGATGTTCGTCCTTAGAAGCATGTACAGAATACAAGTGTGGAATGAAAAACTGCTGAAGTTCTCTTTCTGGTCCATCAACATTGGTTTACTGCTAATGGTTGTGCTAAGTGTACTACCGATAGGCCTCTTGCAAACCGTTGCCAGTGTTAATAAAGGCATGTGGTATGCACGTTCTGCCGAATTTATGCAACAACCGGGCATGGACACCCTAAGATGGCTTAGAGTGATAGGCGACACCATATTCGCCATCGGTCTTGTCTCTTTCGTGTGGTTCGTTTTTTCGCTTGACAGCAAAAAGAAGTTGGTTGAGGTAAAAGAAGAGGTGCCCGAAGAGGAAGAAGTCCTCCAGGAAGTTGAATAAAAAATGAAGAGTTGATGTAAAAGCTGTCCAAAAATCTCATTTTTGGGCAGCTTTATATTTGCCGGATTTTTTTCTGTCCTCTAAAGCTTTTTCAAAATCATTAATTTTATCTCATGATCAATTTGAGACGTCACACCAATATTGCCCTGGCTTATTTTCTTCTTGTGGCACTATTGGGATTATTCTTAAGACTCTTTTTTGTGGTACCCATTCCTGCGAATTTTAGATACGTGGTACACGGGCATTCACATATTGCCCTGTTAGGGTGGGTGTATCTCTCCTTGACGACGCTTATCTATAAGATGTACCTTTCCGAAGAAAAATATGCCGCGGCCTATAAACGCATCTTTTGGTTTACACAACTTACCTTGCTGGGCATGCTTTTTACGTTTCCGTTCACCGGTTATGCAATGTTTTCGATCACTTTTTCAACGCTTTTCCTTTTCGCATCCTATCTCATGGCCTGGTTTATACTGAAAAGGACACCTGCGCGACACCGCAACCGAAATTCTTTCAAATGCATCAAAGCATCTCTATGGTACCTGGTGATCTCCAGTATTGGCCCCTGGGCCGTGGGTGGCGTAATGGCCACTTTGGGAAAAACGTCCATTTGGTACAAGATGTCCATCTATTTTTACCTGCATTTCCAGTACAACGCCTGGTTCATCTTTGCTCTTTGTGGAATTCTCCTGTACTTTCTGGAGCAAAGAAATATTACTCCCCAAAAAAGGCATTTTCAAAGCTTCTTTAAATTACTGAATGTCGCTGTGGTGCTCAGTTTTTTCCTTTCTGTGCTGTGGGTGGAACCGCATTGGATCTTTTACGTACTTGCAGGTACAGGCGCGGTATTACAGCTGTTCGCTTTCCGCAAATTCTTTGTTATGCTTAAAGATCTCTGGAAAGATAAGAGGCTTCCTTTCTCCCCTTTTCAACAAAACTTATTAAAAATCGTTGGCATCCTGCTGCTGGGCAAAATATTGCTACAGCTGCTTTCCGGTATTCCTTTCTTTGCAGAACTGGCCTTCACTTATATCAATCTCGTCATTGGTTATTTGCACTGGACCTTCCTGGGTGTGGTAAGCATCAGTCTTTTCGTTTTTTTAGAAACTGCAGGACTATACAGGATTTCTAAGCCCGCTTTTTGGGTCTATTTTGGGGCTTTTTGTGTCACCGAAGTCCTTATTTTTTCTAAGAGTATTGCAATTTGGCTAGGGCTCCCCCTTTTTGCCGACTACTACAAGCTCCTGGCTGCGGCAAGTAGTTTCTTCGCAATTGCCATTGGAATATTCCTGGTTAAAAATATCTTAACAAAAAAAACAGAGTACTAATTATATTTCAATTAGAATATCATTAACTCATTTTAAGTCTCATTTTGAGTATCTTAAACTTATGAGATCTTCAGTTACATTCTATATTGCAGTAACTACAGTATTTTTAGTAGCGCTTGTAGTACTGGTATTTTTTAATTTCTCTTATAGTGCAATTTTTTATACTATGATCGCAGGACAGGCGTTATGGCTACTAACGGTTTTTAAAATTCTTACCAATAATTATTCTACCAAAAAATCTTTTGACGATTGGTATGAGGACCATTTAATCGATAACGAATAATTATTGAAAAGCGGCTTAATCATTTCTCAAAAATTGAAGACTGATCAAGATCATATTTTTTAAAACCCTCATTATCAATATTTGCAGCACGAACGAGCAATTAATTTTATGGAGGAACTATCCTGTTACCATTGTGGTGATGCGATAAGGACATGCGTTACATTTGACGACAAGTCTTTTTGCTGCAATGGGTGCAAAACTGTTTACGAGATCTTCTCAGATAACGGCCTGGCTTCATATTACGATATGGATGCCGCACCCGGTGCCGCGCCTTCAAAATTCGAGGGTAAATATGACTTTTTGAGCAATGAAAAGATTGTTGAAAAGCTGCTCGAATTCAGTGATTCTAATACACAGGTAGTTTCGCTTTATATTCCGCATATTCATTGTAGCTCCTGCATCTGGATTCTTGAAAATCTCAATAAAATAAGGCCCGAGGTAAGTTCTTCTCAGGTCGATTTCCCCAAGAAGAGCATCAGGATCACTTATAATTCCGAAAAAATTTCATTGAAGGAACTCGTGCTGTTTTTGAGCAGTATTGGGTACGAGCCTTACATTAGCCTGGACGATACCGAAACCGGAAAAAAAGAGGTTAACCGAGCGATCATCTATAAACTTGGGGTGGCAGGCTTTGCCTTTGGTAATGTGATGTTCCTTTCCTTCCCCGAATATTTTGAAGTAAACGAATTCTGGCTAAACCAATACAAAGGCCTTTTTCGCTGGCTCATGTTCTCGTTTTCCCTCCCGGTACTTTTTTACGCGGCCTCAGACTATTTTATTTCGGCGTTTAAAGGCCTAAGGGCGGGCATTCTTAATATTGACGTGCCGCTGGCACTGGGAATGATTGTGCTTTTCGTGAGAAGTACGCTGGAAATTATTTTTGACTGGGGGCCGGGATTTTTCGACAGTCTTACGGGACTCATATTCTTTCTTACCCTCGGAAAATTCTTTCAGCAAAAGACCTATAATTTTCTCTCTTTTGAAAGGGATTATAAATCCTATTTCCCAATAGGTATTACCAGGATCACTTCCGAAGCTAAAGAGGAGAGCGTCCATGTTCACGAGATTGAACAGGGAGACCGAATCCTCATTAGAAATGAAGAACTTATCCCGGTAGACGGAATTTTGATTAACGGAAATGCCCTTATTGATTACAGCTTCGTTACAGGAGAGGCCGAAGCCGTGGAAAAAAAATCGGGAGACAAGCTCTATGCCGGCGGCCGCCAAATCTCGGGAGTTATAGAGGTGGAGGCGCTAAAATCTATATCACAAAGTTACCTCACGAAGCTTTGGAGCAATGACATTTTTAAGAATAAGAAAGAAGAATCTTTCACTTCTTTAATCAACACCATCAGCCAGTATTTTACCATGGTGCTTTTAGTGATTGCTTTCTCGGCTACTGCTTTTTGGTTTTTTATTGACATCAACACAGCGATCAATGTTTTTACCGCCGTTTTGATCATCGCCTGTCCTTGTGCTTTGGCCATGTCAACACCATTTACCTTAGGTAACTTGTTGCGCATCTTCGGAAATAAGAAATTTTACCTGAAGAATTCCGGAGTGATTGAGCAACTCGCGAAAATCGACAGCATGGTCTTTGACAAAACGGGAACAATCACCTCAAACAAAAAAAATAACATTAGCTATGAAGGAATAAAGCTTACTAAAGAAGAAGAAGCTTTGCTGAAGAATACGCTTCGCAATTCCAATCACCCGTTAAGCCGCAGCCTATACGATCTCCTGGCCGAATACGACATAGCACCACCCGAAGAATTCCGCGAAATCACCGGAAAAGGCATGGAAGCCGTACATCAAAAGCGGGCCATAAAAGTGGGATCTGCAGATTTTGTTGGCACTGCGCTGCCGCCAACGCTCAATACTTCGGTACACGTAAGTACAGACAACACTTACAAAGGCCGCTATATTTTTTACAATGAATACCGGGAAGGCGTAAAAGAACTTTTTAAAGAACTCTCTGCGGGTTATAAGTTATCTATACTTTCGGGAGACAATGCGGGAGAAAAAGCGCGTTTACAAAAGCTACTTCCCGAAAATACCGAAATGTTATTCAACCAAAAGCCTGAAGACAAACTTAACTACATCAAATCGCTACAGGAGCAAGGGAAAAAAACCCTAATGGTAGGCGACGGTCTTAACGATGCCGGGGCTTTGGCTCAAAGTGAGGTTGGGATCGCGATTTCTGAAAACGTGAATGTCTTCTCCCCGGCCTGTGACGCTATTTTAGACGCTACCAGATTTGGAGACCTGTTAGAATTTATCAAAGCTTCAAAATCGGGCATGAAGGTGATCAAAATTAGTATGCTACTGTCATTCCTTTACAATGTGGTAGGGCTTTATTTCGCTGTTACCGGACAATTATCGCCAATTATTGCCGCGATCCTTATGCCGTTAAGCTCGATAAGTATCATCGTCTTTACCACCATTTGCACCAACTTCATAGGCAAACGAATAAAATAAAGGTTTTAAAAAGGACTAATTTTCACCCTTTTTGAGACACCACATTTAAGGCCGCATCTTCTTATTGAAATTGTTCATCATGGCTGGTGCGGTTTTAGAGACAACTTCTATTGAGATGCATTCATGGCAAAAGAGTTCAAACAAATCACCTTCTAAAAATGCCATTTTTCACACCTTTTATTTTTCCTCACTGAATACACTGATTATTGGTGGTATCCCTGGCTATTAAATCTTGAATACTGGATTCGAACTTCGGAATTTATTCCTTTAGCTCCAACCAAACGGGCGCATGGTCACTGGTCTTTTCCCATCCCCGAACCTCGAGATCTACCCCAGCATCAACGATCTTGTCCTTCAATGGTGCATTCAGCAAGAAGTGATCTATCCTAAGGCCGGCGTTTCGGCCAAAGGCATTGCGGAAATAATCAAAAAAAGTGTAGATGGTTTTCTCGGGATATAGATACCTGATGGCATCGGTCCACCCCTGCTCCACCAATTTGTGAAACGCCGCACGGGTTTCGGGCCTGAAAAGCGCATCGTCCACCCACCTTTCCGGTTTATAAACATCTTTTTCTGTAGGTATAACATTAAAATCGCCTGTTAGCAAAACAGGCTGGTCCAAATCGAGCAGCTTTTCGGCATGCGAATTCAACCGTTCAAACCAGCTCAATTTATAATCAAATTTTGGTCCGGGTGCGGGATTGCCGTTGGGTAGGTAAATACACCCAATTCTAATACCATTGATATTAGCTTCAAGATAGCGGCTTTGTTCATCTTCAGGATCACCGGGAAGGCCCCGCTGCACCTCTTCAATTTCGTATTCTTTGCTTAGAAAAGCAACCCCGTTCCATCTTGGTTGCCCAAACCACACTGCCGTGTATCCCGCTTTGGCGATCTCTTCTTTCGGGATTTTTTCATCGGGAGATTTGAGCTCCTGCAGGCAAACCACATCGGGTGAGAACTTTTTAAGCCATTTTAGTAAAACCGGTAGCCGTGCATTGATACCGTTGACATTATAGGTGGCAATTTTCATCTTTTCGTGAATTAATTGATCTACCTCTGAAGTTAAAAATTGCAGGACAAAAATATCTAAAGGAGGCGTTAAGATTTTGGTTTCCTATCTTCGCTCAAGGAAGTACAGGAACAGCCTATGAGAAAATGGTGGAAGGCTTTTAAAACAAGAGCAGAGCAGCTTAAGCAGGAATTAAAAGCCCTGCGAATTGCCCTTTCTGAAGATCTTGTGCCCTGGCATGTAAAACTCCTTATCCTGTTCACAGTGGGTTACGCCCTTAGCCCCATTGACCTCATCCCCGATTTCATCCCTGTGCTGGGACTCCTGGATGACCTGCTCATTATCCCGCTACTCATTTATTTTATTCTAAAGCTGGTGCCTTCCGAAGTTATGGAGTACTGCCGGGAAGAGGCTAAAACAAGAGAATTCAACAGAAAAAATAACCTGCTTGCGGGCATAATCATCATTATTATCTGGCTACTCGTTCTACTATGGCTGCTGGAACAGTTCTTTCCTGGATTGTTACTTAAAGAATATTTTAAATAATGGCTATACATTTCCTAACACTACAAATTCCCCTCGTACACAACCTGCATTTTTATATATTTGACCGGTGGCAGAGAGTGGTTTCTTTTGTTCTTTACGGCTATGATTATCCTGCTTGGCATGGAAATCTTCAGACCTTATGTAAAGAAAAACAAACCGGAAAACCTATCTAAAATGCCCCTCATTATGAGTTTAATTATATAAGTCTGAATATTTTATGAATTTCCATTATTTTTCCAAACCTGATTTATATCATATTTAGAAATCGTTAACTCGTATAGTTTTGTCCTTATTACAAATAGGTATGAGCGTCATCTATTTACTACTAACAATCAGCATTATTGTAGCTGTATTTTTCCTCGTTATTTTTATTATTGCAGTACGCAATGGGCAATTCGACGATGACTATACACCTTCAGTACGAATTCTTTTTGAGGATGAGCTTGTAAAAGAAAAATCGAATAAATCAGTAACCACTAATAAAGACTAATCAACTAAGTATGGAATTGCAGCAGTTCTACTACGACAACAAAATCGTAAAAAAGTTCCTCTACGCGACCTTGTTCTGGGGTGTGATCGGAATGTCTGTCGGGCTATTATTAGCCTTTTTATTTTTATTCCCTAACCTCACAGACGGTATCTCCTGGTTAAGCTTTGGAAGACTTCGTCCTCTTCACACCAATGCGGTCATCTTCGCATTTGTGGGAAATGCCATTTTCGCCGGGGTGTACTATTCTACCCAAAGATTGCTTAAAGCCAGGATGTACAGTGACATCCTTAGCAAGATCAATTTTTGGGGCTGGCAGCTTATCATTGTTGGTGCAGCAATTTCTTTGCCTCTGGGATATACCACGTCAAAAGAATACGCCGAATTGGAATGGCCTTTAGATATTGCTATTGCTGTAGTTTGGGTCGTTTTTGGATGGAACCTTATCGCTACCATCTTCAAAAGAAGACAGCGCCATCTTTACGTGGCAATCTGGTTTTACATTGCCACTTTTGTGACTGTAGCCGTATTGCACATCTTTAACAGTTTGGCACTTCCGGTAGGACTTTTCAAAAGTTATTCGGTTTATGCCGGGGTTCAGGATGCGCTGGTACAGTGGTGGTATGGCCATAACGCGGTAGCCTTCTTCCTTACCACTCCATTTCTTGGATTGATGTACTACTTTGTACCAAAAGCCGCAAATAGACCGGTTTATTCTTATAAATTATCGATTATCCACTTCTGGTCCCTCATCTTTATTTATATCTGGGCAGGACCTCACCACTTGCTGTATTCAGCACTTCCGGGTTGGGCACAAAATCTTGGCGTTGCATTTTCAGTAATGTTATTAATGCCTTCATGGGGTGGTATGATCAACGGACTTCTCACCCTGCGTGGGGCATGGGATAAAGTTAAAGCAGATCCTGTGCTTAAATTTATGGTAGTTGCCATAACCGGATACGGGATGGCAACATTTGAAGGCCCCATGCTTTCCCTAAAAAGCGTTAATGCCATCGCTCACTTTAGTGACTGGATTATTGCCCACGTTCATGTTGGTGCCCTGGCATGGAACGGCTTCCTTACCTTTGGTATGGTTTACTGGCTTGTTCCAAGAATGTTCAAGACAAAACTGTGGTCGGTGAGACTCGCTAACACCCATTTCTGGATTGGTACTTTAGGGATCATAATGTACACCTTACCAATGTACGTGGCAGGTTTCGTGCAGGCTTCCATGTGGAAACAATTCAACCCCGATGGTACACTGGTCTACGGAAACTTCCTTGAAACCGTTACCGAGATCATGCCTATGTACTGGATGCGCGCTATTGGCGGAAGCCTTTACATTTCCGGAATGTTCGTCTTGTTATACAACGTCATCAAGACCATTAGAAGTGGTTCTGAAGTAACCGATGAACTTGCCGAAGCTGCACCACTACAAAAAATAAGCAACAGGAGACTTGTAGGAGAAGGCTTCCACAGCTGGTTAGAACGCAAGCCGGGGCAGCTCACAATTCTCGCTACAATTGCCATTTTAATTGGAGGTATCGTACAGATCGTACCTACCATTCTGGTAAAATCAAATATACCTACCATTACCAGTGTTAAACCTTATACCCCTCTTGAACTGGAAGGAAGAGATATTTACATTAGAGAGGGCTGTGTTTCCTGTCACTCCCAAATGATACGTCCCTTCCGAAGTGAAGTAGAACGATATGGGGAATATTCCAAGGCAGGGGAATATGTTTACGATCACCCCTTCCTTTGGGGAAGTAAACGTACAGGCCCCGATCTTCTAAGAGTTGGAGGTAAGTACTCAGACAACTGGCATTTCAACCATATGTATAATCCTCAAAGTACCTCTTCGGGATCTATTATGCCAAGTTTCCAATGGCTTATAAAGGATAAACATGACCGCTCCGACATCAAAGCCAAGATGGAAACTATGGTAAAACTTGGAGTTCCGTACACCGAAGAAGACATCGCCAATGCCGAAGCTTCTATGGATGCACAGGCCACCAAGATTGAGGAGAACCTCTATAATGATCCTGATTTTGTCGCCACATATGAAGCCGATAAGAATTATGCTAAAGAGAACGGCCAGCCGTTCGTAGAAATGAAAGACCGTGAGATCGTTGCCCTCATTGCCTACATTCAGCGATTGGGTACAGATATCAAGATCAAAAATCCTGAAACTTCAACAACCTCTAAATAAACTATTATGCTAAAGTTTATAAAAGGACATATGGAGACCATTGCGGGAGTAGAGATCTACCCAATCATCTCTCTGCTAATTTTCTTCATCTTCTTCGTTATCCTTTTTTGGTGGGTTTTCACCGCCAAAAAAGAATACATCAGCGACATGGAACGAATCCCTTTAGAATCAGATAACGACCAACAATTATGAGACACGCAATACCATCCTGGATAAGGATCCCGGTCATATTTTTAATCATAGTAGGTATTACCGAATACTTCATAGACTCTGGTGACACTTTTGCCTTCATAAAATATCCTGTGCTGCAGATGGCGCTTTTGGTAGTGCTTTTATTCCTAATCGCGGCAGAAATGATTTTGGCTGCCATAGAAAACGTGATGTTCAAAACGCTTTCTCCCGAAGCTAAGGAGCGCTATATGAGTGCAAGAGACGCCAGAACAAAAAAATTTGATCTTAAAAGAATCTATAGAAAACTGGCAGGTACACGGCCAATTTCTGAAGAAGGAGAACTGGAACTCGATCATAATTATGACGGGATTAAAGAACTCGACAATAAGCTTCCGCCATGGTGGTTGTATTCTTTCTATGCTTCAATCATTTTCGCCGCCGGATATCTGTCTTATTATCACATATTCGATGGAGACAGTCAGTTTGATGAATACGAGCAGGAAATGATCGCCGCCAAAAACGCGGTGGAAGAGTACAAAAAGAATGCACCCGACCTGGTAAGTGCCGAAAATGTGACTTTACTTACAGAGGCGTCTGATCTTGAAGCAGGAAAGTCTATTTTCCAAACCAACTGTGTGGCCTGCCATGCGGCAGACGGCGGTGGAGGAATTGGTCCAAATCTTACAGATGAATACTGGATCCTTGGTGGCGGCATTAAAAATGTCTTCCACACCATTTCTGAAGGTGGACGTGCAGGAAAAGGTATGGTTTCCTGGAAATCTACCTTAAAACCTACCCAGATTCAGCAGGTCGCGAGTTATGTGCTCAGCCTGCAGGGAACAACTCCGGCCAATCCTAAAGAACCACAAGGTGACATCTGGAAGGCAGAGGAAGAGTAGAAAAAAGAACAAGAAGAAAGACTAAACATGAGTACCACAAACTATAGGGACCGTATAGGGACTATGAATGACGAAGGCAAAAGAGCCTGGGTCTATCCTAAAAAACCCAGCGGTAACTTCTATAAATACCGCACCCGTTTCACCTGGTTCCTGTTGGCTTTTCTTATTATAAGCCCTTTCATTTATGTAAATGGCAATCAATTCATGTTGTTCAATGTGCTGCAGCGGGAGTTCCATATTTTTGGTTTCCCCTTCTGGCCACAGGACTTTTACATCGGGGTGACTGCGATGATCATCGCGGTATTATTTATAGCGCTTTTCACCAATGCTTTCGGGAGGATCTTTTGCGGCTGGTTTTGTCCGCAGACGATCTTTTTAGAAATGGTCTTTAGAAAGATCGAATATTGGATCGAAGGTGACCGCGGTGCACAAATAAGATTGGACAAACAGGACTGGACGGGAGAAAAGATTCGAAAAAAGGGATTTAAATGGTTTATTTTTTTCCTGATTTCCTTCGGAATCGCTAATGTTTTCCTCGCTTACCTCGTTGGAAGCGACAGGCTATTGCAGTACGTAACTAATGGCCCCTCGGCAAACCTTAGCACTTTTACTGCAGTGCTCATTTTTACAGGCGTCTTCTATTTTATATTCGCCTGGTTTAGGGAGCAGGTATGTACCATTGCCTGTCCCTACGGAAGATTGCAGAGTGTGTTGCTGGATAAGAAATCTGTTGTTGTTGCCTATGACAATAAACGTGGAGAACGGGAATTGGGCCGATCGAAGTTCAAAAAGAATGAAAACCGCGCCGCACTTGGTAAGGGAGATTGTATTGACTGCCTCCAATGTGTTCATGTATGCCCCACCGGAATTGATATCAGGAATGGTACGCAGCTGGAATGTGTGAATTGTACAGCCTGTATCGATGCCTGTAATTTGATGATGGAAAAAGTAGATTTACCTAAAGGTTTAATAGGCTACTATTCTGAAGAGAACATTGAAAAAGAAGAAAAATTCAGGCTGACGCCTAAAATGAAAGGTTATGCCGCCATCCTTTTTGTGTTGGTGGGAATCCTCTCGGGAATGCTCTTTTTAAGAAGCGATTTGGATGCGACTATCTTGCGTTTACCAGGACAATTGTACGAGACGAAGGCAAATGACATGCTAAGCAATGTCTACACCTTCAAACTCATCAATAAAACTAACGGCAACTTCGAAGACATACATTTTGAATTGATGTCTCATGAGGGCCACATCGAGTCTGTTACTCACAAGAATATCATGGTCCCCGAAAAAGGTCTCGCAGAAGGCACTTTGTTCATAGAGATACCAAAGGCACTAATTAAGGGCGAGAAAACCGAACTTAAAATTGGCGTCTACAGCGGAGATAAACTTATAGAAACCACCAGCACTAATTTCATGGGACCTAGAAGTTTTAGATAAACAGATGATTGACCCGATCTTCGGGATCAGCAAAAAAGGAAGAGGTGGCTTATACGACCTCAGGTTTGGAGGTCTCGCCGGGAATGTATGACCAACTTGCAACTAATGCAGGAGAACTACATTCAGTAGAGGCGGTTAAGATTAGGTTATTTCTTATTATTAAAGACTAATTTTTAAAGAAGGAGCATATGAAGATTTCATGGGGTACATCACTGGTTTTGGCAATAATAAGCTTCATCTCATTCATCATGTTCTTTGTGATTACGATGACCACAGACGACGCCTATAGCTATGACCTGGTCACAGAAGAATATTATAAGACTGAACTGGAATTTCAGCATCAAATAGATAAGGAAAACAATGCGACTAAGCTTTCAGAAAACATCAGCGTGATGAAAACAGCTGAAGGGCTGGCCATTAATTTTCCGCAAAATCTCAATTTTTCAAAAATTGAAGGCACGGTGTTCCTTTACCGGCCGTCCAACAAGCAGCTGGATAATGATATTCCTCTTTCATTATCCTCTCATCAATTGCTCGTACCTGATAGAAGCCTTGTTGGCGGCCGCTGGAACATTATCGTAGACTGGACCTATGAAGGCGAAGCCTACTACTATAAAAAAGAAATCAATTACTAATGATTTATTCAGCGCTTGCTTTTGGAATTTTGGGAAGCTTTCACTGCGTAGGCATGTGTGGGCCAATTGCTTTTGTATTACCCGTGTCCAGGGACAATGAAACAAAAAAAATTGCACAGGTTTTCCTTTACCACCTGGGAAGAATTCTCGCCTATAGCCTTATCGGACTTGTTTTTGGAATGCTTGGCAAAAGCCTGAACCTCTTTGGACTTCAGCAATATCTTTCTATTGGGGCCGGCTTATTGATGATCGCTGTTATTCTTGTCCCTTCGAAAGGGTTCCAAAAATTCAACTTTTCGGGACCTATGTACAGGATAATTGGACGCATCAAGTCTTCTTTAGGGGCTGCGCTCAAGAAGAAGACAGCAGATACATTCCTAACCATTGGTTTCCTCAACGGCTTTCTTCCCTGTGGCCTGGTCTACATGGCAGTATTTGGCGCCATAGCCTCGGGAAGTATCCTTGACAGCAGCCTATACATGATTTTATTTGGTATAGGTACTATTCCTCTAATGACTACTGCAGTCTATTTTGGTGGAATGCTTAACGGAGTACTACGGAAACGGGTACAGCGCCTCATACCAATATTTGTTGTAGTGATAGGCCTTCTGTTCATCCTACGGGGGCTCGGGCTTGGAATCCCCTACCTATCTCCTCCTACCCCGGTTAATAAGATGATCTCTGCAGGCACTTCCTGCCATTAAAAAACGGCAAAAAGGTCACCCACGCAAGATCATTTGCTCAGGCCTATTTATCTTCTCTAAAAGGTTGCGTTCTGAAATCATAAAATTTTCTTAAATTATCCTCCTTCGTTTCGAAAACATTCCTATTTCTTAAACAGAATCGCCTGTACATTTGTAGCAAATTCAAAAAACCGCTATTAAACATCGATAATTATTTTAGCCAAAATTTGCTTTATTCATAATTTTCAACTTAAATTTGTCCTCGCAAATATGAGAATGGTCATATTTAGGTCTTCGAAATTTTGAATTCAGACTAATGGGTCCAGTAAATATGCGGGCTCAGCGAGAATTGTGAAAAATTTCCTAAAAAAGGAAGAAACAGACGTGAAAATTTGCTCAAAAACTGACGGTGATCATACTGAAACCTCCTTTTATATTCCAACTTTGTATCAATAAAAAATAGAAATCATGAAAACTAGAAAAAACTTTTGGTTAGCCCTCGGGACACTTGCGACGATATTGTTTTTCGCGCCTCTTTCCTGGAGCCAGGCTTACAAGCTTAACAACTCTGCTTCTAATTTGAAAGTAGAAGGGACTTCAAACATTCACGACTGGCATTTAGAAGCTGAGCAAATGCAGGGAGATCTCACTGTTCAATTGGATGAAGGACAACTGGTGAAATTAGAACAACTTAACTTAGTCGTTGTTGCCGAAGGCCTGAAAAGCGGAAAAGGTGGAATGGATAAAAACACCTATAAAGCACTTAACACAGATGATCATAAGAAAATAACCTACCAATTGCAAAAGGCTAGCAACATTGACTGTACAAGCAATAGCTCTTGTAAAGTGACCACGACTGGGTTCCTGACTATAGCCGGAACAAAAAAATCTGTCGAAATTATTTTTGATGCTAAAGTAACCGGAGACAAAGTTGTTCTTGCCGGAAACAAAAAGATTAAAATGACTGAATTTAAAGTAGACCCCCCAACAGCAATGTTTGGAACTATTACTACTGGAGATGAGGTGAACATTAAATTTCAAACCGTTTTTACTAAATAACTAAACAATAATTCAATTTAATTTCAACTATCAACTTTATTAATTACACAAAATGAAAAACTTAGTAAAATTTACCAGCTTATTTTTCTTCGCTGTTTTTGCTTTCCAAATGCAGGCACAAGAAACTTCATTATGGGACAGATCTCTTCCTAACTTCAGGTATCCAGATCAACGTGGTATTGACATGTTTGAGCCTACCAAAGATACTATCGGTGATGACTTTGACGGAGTTCAAGTGAGAACCGGTGGAGCTTTTGCTTTACAATTCCAGGCTCTTGATCATGAAAGTGACTTTGTTGCTCTTCCAGATCTTGAGGGGAATGTTAACCTTGCAACTGCAAACCTTGACCTTGATGTTCTTTTAGCTAAAGGAATGAGAGTTCACCTTTCAACTTATCTTTCTTCTCAACACCACACAGAGGCATACGTAAAAGGTGGTTATCTTCAAATTGACGCTCTTGACTTCATCAGCGAAGGTTTCGCTTCTGGGATTATGGACCACATGAGAATTAAAGTTGGTCACATGGAAAACAACTATGGTGATGCTCACTTTAGAAGAACCGACAACGCGATGGCTCTTTACAACCCATTCGTTGGAAACTACCTTATGGACAGCTTTACTACCGAAGTTGGTGCTGAAGTATACTACTTCGATGGCCCATGGTTAGGTATGGTTGGATTCACCAACGGTAAATTGAACCAGTCAACTGCAGGTGATGGTGAAACTGATCCTTCTTTCCTGGCAAAAGTTGGTTATGACAACCAATTCTCTGAAGACTTAAGATTCAGATTGACAGGATCTCTTTTCTACAGTGGACACAACTACGGTCGTGGTAACTACCTTTACACAGGTGACCGTGCAGGTACTCGTTACTACAACGTAATGACAGATGCTGACGGAAACGGTGACGGTTTTAGAGGAGGTCGTATTGGAACTTCTTTCAACAATGAAATGACTGCGATCATGATCAACCCATTCTTGAAGTATGGTGGACTTGAATTCTTCGGAATTATCGAAACTAACACTGGGAAAGACAAAAATGATTCTGATACAAAAACTTACAATCACTTTGCAGGAGAGCTTATCTACAGATTTGGTGCTAAAGAAGACTTCTACCTAGGTGGTCGTTACAGTACTGTAACTGGAGATCTAACTGACACAGATGAAATCACTGTAAACAGATTGCAACTTGGAGCTGGATGGTTCATGACTAAAAACGTTCTTACTAAACTTGAGTACGTAAACCAAGACTACAACGACTATCCATCAAGTGATCTTCACTACGGAGGTAACTTCAACGGAGTTACACTTGAGGCTACAATCAGCTTCTAAGTCTAAGGCTTTCGTTTAATATAACCCGAAAATGGGGGAACCGGGTTCCCCCATTTTTTTTACCTAAATTTGAATGCTATGAAAAAGTTTATGCTAATAATGTTGCTGTTTGCCGGTGGAGTCCTGAGTGCGCAAAACGACTTTCATAATAAAACAGTAAAGGTGCTTCCCTCCAGCAAACTAACTATAAACGGGGACACCAACATCAACGAATTCCAGTGTGAATTTGACACTTCTTACCTCTCTGAAGAGAACAATTTTGACTATACGGTAACCGGTTCGGAAATAACTTTTACCGGAGCCATCCTATCCCTGGAATCAAAAGGCTTTGACTGCGGAAGCCGGGGAATTAATAAAGACTTCAAATCGCTCATCAAAAGCGAAAAATATCCCCAAATCCTCCTGCAACTGGAAAAAGCAAAAATGCTTTCTGCCGAAAAAGCCAAGGTAAGAGTATGCATTACCATTGCCGGAATACTTAAAATTTATGACATTCCTGTTGAGATCCAGAATCATGATGAGATTTCAACTTTTAAGGGAACTCTCGAGTTGAATATCAACGACTTCAAACTTGAACCTCCCACAAAACTCTTTGGGATAATTGTCGTCAAAGACAATATTGAGATCGACTTTGATCTCAAAGTAAAAAAATAAACCAATCTAACCTGCCATGGAACTAGTTTCAGCCTCTCAAGCCGTATCTCACGTTAAATCTGGAGACAGGGTATTCTTTCAGGGAGCCGCAATGACCCCTAATATACTTATTAACGCGCTAAGCGAACGCTATAAAGAGCTGCGTGATGTGGAAATCATTCAGATTCATACTGAAGGAAATGCACCTTACACAAAAGCTCCTGCCAATGAAGCATTTCACATCAATAGCTGCTTTGTTGCCGGCAATGTGAGAGAAGCTGTAAATTCAAGCTATGGAGCTTATATCCCAATCTTCCTTAGTGAGATCCACTATTTATTCAGAAGAAATATCCTTCCGCTTGACGTGGCATTCATTCAGGTTTCACCACCAGATAAGCATGGCTACTGCTCTTTAGGAGTTTCCGTAGACATTACTTTACCTGCGATCCAAACCGCTAAAAAAGTGATCGCCCAAATCAATCCTCAGGTTCCAAGAACTCATGGTGATGGTATCATTCATGTTTCCAGGATAACAGCTGCAACAGAGGTAGATCACCCCATACATATACATGCACCCGGCAATCCTTCGGAAGTTGAGAAACAAATTGGAAGACACGTAGCCGAACTTATTGAAGACGGAGCCACTTTGCAAATGGGAATCGGGAATATCCCGAACGTAGTACTTTCAAACCTTATGAACCACAAAAGGCTGGGTATCCATACCGAGCTCTTTTCAGATGGTGTGCTACCACTCATCAAAAGTGGTGTGGTTACCGGCGAGGAAAAAGAGATCAAGACCGGAAAGATCGTGACCTGTTTCTCAATGGGTTCTCAGGAGCTTTACGATTTTGTTGATGATAATCCACTGGTACATTTTAAAGAAGCCGGCTATACGAATGACACAGCGATCATTCGCCAAAATCCAAAGGTTACTGCCATTAATAGCGCCATTGAAATAGACCTTACCGGCCAGATTTGTGCCGACACTATAGGGAATTATCAATATTCTGGAGTTGGCGGTCAAATGGACTTTATTCGCGGAGCGTCTCTTTCTGAAGGCGGGAAAGCTATCATTGCGATGCCTTCTACTACCGCAAAAGGCATTTCCAAGATCGTACCATACCTTCGGGACGGTGCCGGGGTAACTACAACAAGAGCCCACGTGCATTACATCGCAACCGAGTATGGAGTGGTGAACCTATATGGGAAAAACCTCAAACAAAGAGCAAAAGCCCTTATTTCGATCGCCCATCCCGATCATAGAGAACAGCTGGAAAAAGAAGCTTTCGCCCGCCTTAACAAGACACGTTAGAGAACTGTCAAAAAGGGCAATTTAGAAGATGCTTTCTTAAAAAAAGAATACCTTTAAGGAAAACAACTAAAAATTGCACGAGATGAAAAGCAGCTTTAACGAGATCATTTCTGAAGACAAACCTGTTCTTATCGACTTTTCTGCCGATTGGTGCGGGCCCTGTAAGGCACTTGCCCCTATTCTGCAACAAGCCAAAGCAGAACTGGGAGATTCGGTAAAAATTGTTAAGATAGATGTCGACAGGAACCAGCAACTGGCCGGGAAGTACCAGGTACGCGGGGTACCAACCCTCATTCTATTCAAAAAAGGACAACAACTTTGGCGACAGTCCGGCGTGGTACAAAAAGACGATCTTGTAAGATTAATCCAGTCGCATCAATAATCCATGATAGATGAAAATTTGCTGCTGGACTTCGGCGCAAAAAAAATTCCTTATTCCAAAGGAGACCAGTTATTCAGGGAAGGTGATTCTGCCCTGAATTTCTATCAGGTCGCTTCGGGAGAGATCAAGATGAATAATTATAATGAAGATGGAAAGGAGTTCATCCAGGGTATCTTTGCAGTTGGCCAGAGCTTTGGGGAACCTCCCCTACTCGCTAACGTAAAGTATCCTGCCAATGCCGAGGCTATTTCAGATGCAGAGGTTTTTCAGCTCTCCAAGGAGCATTTTCTGGAACTGCTTTCTTCGAATCCAAAAGTTCATCTCAAGATTACTCAAACCCTGGCAAAAAGGCTATTTTATAAAGCTATTATGGCTTCCGAGATATCGAGCCAGGAACCGGAACATCGAATCCTCCGAATCCTTGACTACTTAAAAAAACACGTACACCGAACAGAAGGAAAATTTAGCTTTAAACTTGATCTTACCCGGCAGCAACTCGCCGACCTTACGGGACTGCGCGTAGAGACCGTAATAAGGGCTACCAAATCATTAGAAAAAAAGGGGGAGTTGCAAATCAAGAAGCGAAAAGTTTACAGGTAATTTCCCTTTTATGAAGTCAGTCGGGTAATTAGGATATGATTATCCTGTTTATGACTCGAATCATAACTCAGCCGTCCCATTACCGGTATTTTTACAGGAGTAAAAATTACAGGTATGAAACTTTACAATAAACTTTATAAGGATTTTGAGGAACTATTTATTGGTTATTCGGCTGTAGCCATAATTATTTCAAGTTGTCTTGGTGCTGCCACGGCCATGGTTATCCTCATGAACGGGCATGACCTGCTGCAAATGTTTCAGCTATTTCTGGTAGTGGCAGTCAGCATGATCTATTTAGTGACGGTTTTAGCGCAAATGAAGCCTAAATTTGTCTTTAATACTTTAATTTTAAGTCTCGTATTGAGCAGCCTTCTTTTGCTCATCAACGTGGCGATGAGGTACTAAAATGTAATGATGAAAAACGATATTCAAAACCGGGAGGATGTTTTTCACCTGGTTTCTTCTTTTTATACCAAGGTTAGAGCTAACCGGGAAATAGGACACTTCTTTAACGAAACCATTGAAGACTGGCCGGTACATCTTGAAAAGTTAACCGACTTTTGGGAAACTAATCTTTTTATGGTAAGTAAATTCCGCGGAAATCCTATGCGGGCACATAAGCGGGTAGACCAAAGTTTTGATCATACCATAGAGCAGCGGCATTTTGGGGAATGGTTGAATATGTGGTTTCAAACCGTAGACGAATTATTTGAAGGAGAACGCGCGAACATTGCCAAAAACAGGGCCCGGAATATGGCAGGAAATATCTTTTTGAATATGTACCAAAGCAGGCCGAAAACCTGATTTTAGAAAATTTATAAAACGAAAAAATCCGGATTGCTCCGGATTTTTGTGTTTCAAAATGCTTTTTTAGACAGTCATTGAAAACAACTGGGTTCCCGGCTTGCTGCGTTGCAACAAAAGGTCAAAAGCCATACAAACATTCCGCACAAAAGGCCTTCCTTTCTCATTAATGAGGAGTCGGTCTTTTTCTATCTCAATAAGTCCATCGCTTTCCATCTCCTTTAGCCTGGACAATACTTCCGGTAATTCTGCGAAAGAATCCCGCCCGTCGCTCCAGGAGGTTTCCAGGTTGCACATCAAATTGAGTATGTGCTTTCTTAATTTTTCATCTTCTTCGGTAAGTATATGTCCTCTGTAGATTGGCAGCTCATTTTTTTCCAGCAGCTCGTAATATTCCTCCAGGGTTTTTACATTTTGAGCAAAACCCATCCAGCTATCACTTATTGCGGAAACACCTAAACCTACCATCACCTTTGTTTTTGAGGCTGTATAACCCATAAAATTCCGGTGTAGTTTTTTCTTTTCTACCGCTTTGTAAAGAGAATCAGATTTTAAGGCGAAATGGTCCATGCCTATTTCCACATACCCGGCTTCGGCCAGCATTCTTTTACCCGTCTCATACATTTCGCGTTTTACATCGGCAATCGGCAGGTCATCTTCTTTAAAACCGCGTTGCCCGTTTCCTTTGATCCAGGGGACATGGGCGTAGCTGTAGAAGGCGATGCGGTCGGGCATTAGTTGTTTGGTCTTTTCTATAGTGGTTACAATATGCTCCACAGTCTGGAACGGAAGTCCGAAAATAATATCATGACCAACCGAATCATAACCTATCTCTCTCGCCTGGTCTGTCGCGTCTTTTACATTTTTAAAAGGCTGAAACCGATGAATAGCCTGCTGCACCACGGGGTTATAATCCTGCACTCCATAGCTTACCCTGTGAAAACCTAACTCATGCAGCGCCTGTAAATGTTCTTTTTTGGTGTTATTGGGGTGACCTTCAAAACTGAAATCAAATTCTTCAGCCCTCTCTGCTTTCTCAAAAAGGCCATTGATCAAAAATTTCAGATTTTCAGGAGAAAAGAATGTAGGAGTTCCTCCTCCCAGGTGAATTTCCTTTATAACCGGCTTTTCCTCAAGCAACGCCACATATAGCGTCCACTCCTCTAATACCGCCGAAATGTAGGGAGATTCCACGTCGTGCCTCTTCGTAATACGCTTATTACAGCCGCAAAATGTGCACAAACTCTCGCAAAAAGGTAGATGTATATATAAGCTGATTCCTTCTGTAGCGTTGCTTTCCAAAAATGACTTTTTCAGGGTCTCTTTATATTCCTCAATAGAAAAATTTCCCTGGTCCCAATAAGGTACAGTTGGATAACTGGTGTACCTGGGCCCGGCCACATTATATTTATTAATTAAAAAATCGCTCATTCCTGATAATTTAGCGCAAATTTAATTCGAAAGCAAGGCTTAAACAATGATTCAAATCAGGTTAAGAATGTCCGAATTTCAAAAATATCTTCGAAAAATCCCATTTTTGGAACCTATAACTTGGGCTGCTTCTCTGTAAGATATTTCCAATAGCGCCTTGGGAGGTGCTGTTGATGCAACTTTGAATTGGCACGGCTTTTTATATTGACACTTTTAAAATATTCCTGCCACAGCTTTTGAAATTGCAGCTCGCTGCTATGAAAAAATGCTTCGGAAGCACCCGCGATCCCAATTTCGGGATCCAGAGTAAGCGAAACATATTCCATCTTCTCCAGGTCGTAGAAAAGACCAAGCTGCCTTTTGAGGTCATAGATGAGCCATTTCTGATCGGCATAGCGTTTACCGAAGTGGCCGGCCAACAATGGCAGGACGTGAAAATCGGGTTCAATTGCGGCAAAATAGATCTCGTCTTTGGTAAGCCTGAAGCGCACAAAGGCTTCCATCCTGTGCTTTTCCCGTCCAACCTGCCGGGCTACCTGCGAAACTTTCAAAACGGCCGGATGAGAGAAATCCCGGTCTACCGGTTGTTCATTCTTCAGAATGTATTTTATCATGCTGTACAACTCAAGCTCTATTCCCGGCTGCTCACTCAAAAATGCCATTTTAAGAGCACTTTTCCCCTTTGCTGAAGCCTTGCTTTCAACGGCCTTCCAAACTCTTGAGGCTTTTTCGGGTTCTGTAGCAATAGTGTGGACATCAGCAAAAAGCTCAGCTTCCGCCTTATCTTCGGCAGTGATTTTCACCGGCTGCAGTTTTTGCTCATAAGCGGCAAATACGCAGCAGAGAAAACCTTCGAAGCCTCCGTCATAGCTTAGAACTGTTGCATTCATAAGAATAGGCTTAATTGCGGGCTCAGCGGTATTTTATATTTACTGTGGGACTCGTTTAAAATAATCGATTTTAGCTGGTCACTGGTATGATCATGTATTTCCCATCCCCCCGACCAGGCTGTGAGAAAATATTTTGCCCTGTTCATAGCGATCCCCAGCTTTTTAAGATGCTCTATGTTCAAATTCCGGAACTTTCTCGCCTGTAGGATCTTGTTGACAGACTTTAACCCCACACCCGGAATCCTTAGCAGCAGCTGTTTTTCGGCTGTGTTCACATCTACCGGAAAAAGATGCCTGTTGCGCAGCGCCCAACTCAACTTCGGGTCTATTTCCAGATCAAGGTCACGATGCTCCTCATTAAGCAGCTCCCGAACGTCAAAACCATAGAACCTCAGCAACCAGTCTGTTTGATACAGCCTGTTCTCCCGCAGCACCGGCACCTGGCTGGTAATGGCCGGCAGGCGTTGATCTGTGGTCACCGGCACATAACCGGAGTAGTACACCCGCTTCATATGGAACTTCTTGTAAAAGAAATTCGCCGAATACATGATATCCCTGTCGCTCTCACCCGAGGCACCAATGATCATTTGAGTGCTCTGCCCTGCCGGCGCATATTTAGGGGTGCTTTTGATGAGCCTGCTCTCCTGCTTATATTGAATGATCTCATTTTTCACCTTTTTCATGGGTTTGAGAAAATCCTCGTGTTTCTTGTCGGGAGCCAACAGCTTAAGCCCGCTTTTAGTGGGAATTTCGATATTGACGCTAAGCCTGTCGGCATACAGTCCCGCCTCTCGCATGAGCTCGTCGCTGGCCCCGGGAATAGATTTTAGATGAATGTAGCCGTTAAAATTTTCTTCCAGCCTAAGCTTCTTCGCCACCTTTATAAGTCGCTCCATGGTATAATCGGCATCTTTAAAAATTCCGGAGCTTAAAAAAAGGCCTTCTATATAGTTGCGCCGATAAAAATGAATGGTAAGATCTACAACTTCCTGCACTTTAAAGGCAGCGCGCTTGATATCATTGCTCTTGCGGGTGACGCAGTAGGCGCAGTCAAAGATGCAGTGATTGGTTAGAAGGATTTTCAGCAGGGATACACAGCGGCCGTCTTCGGTGTAGGAATGGCAGATTCCCATACCGGAGACATTTCCTAAACCTTTGATTGTATTGCTGCGCTTGCTGCCACTGGAGGAACAGGAAACGTCATATTTTGCCGCATCGGCAAGTATATTCAGCTTCTCCTTAATCCTTTCATAGTCCATGTGGAAATTTTCCTAAAAATAGGATATTTTCCATTTATACGGAATTTTTCCGAAGACAAAATTACAATTGAGAGAAAGTTTTACGAACCCCGGTTCTAAGCCCGCTCCATACATAGCCCCAGAAGGAAACATGCACATCCCGTGTCACATTCACCTCTTTAGACACGTTTTCCCCCGAAATTCCGTCGTTGTCAACGAAAAGATTAGCAATGGCTGTCAAAAAATTCTTTTTCTCCCGGCTGCCATCTTTAAGAAAAATAAATTTGAAATCGTCATAATTAAGTCTCACGTCCCCGGTAAGCACCTCCCTGTTTCCGGAAAAAGTGAACCACGTATCCTTGATCTTTCCTTTGGCTTCCATATTCATTGAAGGCCTAAGGATGGTATTTAAAGCCTCTCCCGGAACCACGCCAAATTTTCCCGAAAAGAGAAACTTATCATTGCTATTGCTGGTATTGAATGACCAGTCAACGCTTAGCGGAACCACCTCCTGGAAAGTAGCATCGACATGGGCTTTTGTTATGGGAAAGTCTTCACGATCAAGGCCAATGTTGGTAATATTATTAATTTCAGCATTTTTTATCGTAAAAACAACGGTGGCCGGGGGACGCCCGCTTTTTATTTTTTCCTCATACTTGATATGACTGTTGCTCACCTTTAGCTTCGTAAAATCAAGTTTTACCGGGGCATTTCTAAGCATCTCACTATACAATTGCCGCTCTCTTGGATCATCGGGCAGCTCTTTGTTCCTGTAAATCTCTAGATATGCTCCGGAAACACTCATTGTGGGGTTTCTAAGGTACATCCACCCATCCTGAAAAGCGAAATTAAGACTGTCCAGCTTCACGTCTTTTACCCGTAACGAGATCCTGTCCTGTTCATATGGAATGTTTTGATCAAATTTGGGTTTGTTGTAATAAGGAATAATGCGAAAATCCCTAACAGTAGTATGACCCCCCTTATCTATGCTAAGGTTACCGGCTGAAATAAAGTGCTGCGGATTTAGATTGAATCGCAGGCTATCACTTTTGATATGATAAGTAGCATAATTAAACGGAATTGTATTTTTTAAGGTAGTCGAATCAATGGAAACTTCGGAAATAGCCAATTCAGGAAATCTTAAGAAAATCTCATTGCCCGTATTACCCTCCTTCCGCAGTTTGAAAGTTCCGTCATTGGCTATGATTTGGCCGATGCTTATTTCTTGTTTAAACTCCTTTTTAGGACTCTTTTTAGGAATGCTGTCGCTTTGGGTGACGATGATCTCAGGCTTCTCAAAAGTGAATTTATTTATATTGAGTATACCCTTCCGTAGGTAATCAAGAAAACCGATACCACTCATTGAAACCCTCTCGGCGTGTACGGTATTTCCTCTTTTATTATAGTTAAGGCCCTTAATACTAATTTCACGTTGCAATAGACTCACTTCCAGCTCTTCATATTCTGAAGTTTCACCAAACATTTCATCTATGCGGCTTTCTACTTTATTGGTTACTACTGTTTTTACAGAAAAGAACAGGATGACCAAAAAAAACAGTATTCCTACGATAATGAGGAGGGACTTTTTCATTTTTTTCAAGAGCTTTTTTATGAAAGATAAACATTAAATCATTTATCGAGGCACAGGGCCACCGAGGGCAGGCAAAACTCCATTCAAAAATGGTTATTTTTTATGCTATTTATGTTAAAACCCCTTGAAAAATTGGGGCATCAAGGCGCCTTAACCTCCTAAATTTTTCACAAAGACAGACACGTCTTGTTAATTCTATACTAATCATGAATTCATTAAAACTCTTTTAACACCTCATACCTTAATTTAGCGGCTATTAAAGGAAAATAAATAAACAAAATAACCATACACATGACTGTATTTCAACCCTCCGAAATTTTAGAAGAATTTAAAAATTTTATCCATAGCAGTTGTTCCAGCCCCGATAAAACATCTTTTGAATCACTCCATAAGGGAATCGTAAAAATGTATTTTGAAGCACGCAAAGTTGAGATTGACTATGAAAACCATATGATAAAGGCTGAAATTCCTATTTCTGATCACCAATATACAGTAGTCAATTTTGAATGTCAGGACCTGGATAGATTTCTTTCTTCCTGTATTAAAAAGGACAAAAGAAGCCTGAATTTCTATCAAAATGCACTAAACTATTACAGCTTAGCAAGAGTAGCTTAAGCTTCAACAGTCAGTGGTTACAATTAAAGCTCCTCTTCAGGAGCTTTTTTTTTGCCTCAAATTCAAGAGATACACCGAATATTCCTGAATCAATATATGACCAATAAAAAAACCGAACTGTTTTCACAATTCGGTTTTCACATTTACTTTGTTGGCCTACTAGGGCTTCCCTCGACATCGCCTCCTACGTCGGCTGCTCGGGACAGGCTTCTCGCCCAAACGGCACAAAAACAAAAAACCGAACTGTTCTCACAATTCGGTTTTCACATTTACCTTGTTGGCCTACTAGGGCTCGAACCTAGACTCTTCTGGACCAAAACCAGACGTGTTGCCAGTTACACCATAGGCCATTGCTGTAATGCGGATGCAAATTTAAAACAAAGTTTCTCTTCAGCAAAAATATTTACAGAATTATTTAAAAAAATTTTACCTGCCAAAAATGGCCTTTTTGAATGCTCTGTTTCTCATGATTTTATCCCCGAATAAGTCCTGAAAAACTTTTCACTTAAATTTCACCCCTTCTATTAATGAAAATCTGCGGAAATATTTCCTTTTAAAAGGCGTTTTAGCTTCAATAACCTAATTATTCTTAAATTCGCCACAGTTAATTAGCACTATCTATGACAGATCTTAACTTTACCAGGTGGAACAAAATTCTGGGCTGGTTGGTATTTCTTATTGCCTTAACCACGTACTGGTCAACCGTAGAACCTACTGTAAGTTTTTGGGATGCGGGCGAATATATCTCAACTTCTTCCAAACTTGAAGTAGGACACCCCCCGGGAGCTCCGCTTTTTCAGATGATGGGTGCTTTCTTCTCTGTTTTCGCGACAGATTCCACCCAGATCGCCTATATGGTTAATCTCATGTCTGTCTTAGCCAGTGCCTTTACCATCCTTTTCATGTTTTGGTCAATCTCCCTTTTGGTGCTAAAGATTTCGGGGCCGAGGGAAGAGATTTCAGGAGCACGAAAAATGGCAGTTTTGGGCAGTGCTATGGTAGGCTCCCTGGCATTCGCCTTTACAGACAGTTTCTGGTTCAACGCTGTGGAAGCCGAAGTTTACGCCATGGCTACCTGCCTTATGGCAGTTCTCTTTTATCTTGGACTGCTCTGGGAACGCGATATGTTTGCCCCACGTGGAAACCGTTGGGTCATCCTAATTTCCTTCATCGTGGGACTTTCTTTTGGGGTGCATTTCATGGGATTACTTACCATTCCCGCCATAGGTTTCCTATATTACTTTAAGAATTTCTCCAAAATTACCATCAAGAATTTTATTGTCGCCAACCTGGTAGTCGTCGCGGTACTCATGTTCATTTTTAAAATGCTGCTACCGTATTCCCTGAGTCTGTTTTCGGCTACAGAAGTGTTTTTTGTGAATTCCCTGGGCCTCCCGTTCAATTCAGGAACAATTTTTATGGCCCTGGTAATTATCGCAGCTTTTTACTTCGGAATAAAATATACCCGCAGCAAACGTTACTATCAGCTCAATACATTGCTGCTCTGCGTCTTGTTCATCCTCATAGGGTTCTCCAGTTGGATGATGTTACCAATTCGTGCGAATGCCAATACGGTGATCAATGAAAATAACCCGAATAACGCCCGCGAACTGCTGGCTTACTACAACCGGGAACAATATCCCGAAACCCACCTTTTTTATGGACCGCAATTCACCGAATTGTACAGCGGACTTGATGAGAACAACCCATATCTTGATGATAAACCAAAGTATGAAAAAGACGAAAAGGCCGGGAAATATGTCATCGTAAACGACTACAAGAACGCCAAGCAAAACACCGATGATGCGCAAAAGGCCATTCTGCCGAGAATGTGGAGTACAGAACATGCCTCAAATTACCTGGATTTTACCGGCCCGTTAAATTTCACTATTAAACCTGAATATCAGGGTGAGGAACAGTTAATAACGGCCGTGAATGAATTTAAAAGAAAATTTAATCGCGGTGAGATCGATAATGATCAATACGCGAATTTCTTAAAGCAGTTTAGGGAATATATTATCGTAGAAAAACCGTCTTTTTCCTCTAATCTAAATTACTTTGTCGAGTTTCAGCTTGGTTATATGTACTGGCGATATTTTATGTGGAATTTCGTAGGGAGACAGGATGACATCCAGGGAAAATACAATGACCTGCACGGCAACTGGCTTAGCGGCATTGACTTCATAGATAACATAAGATTGGGTTCACAGGAGAACCTCCCATCAGATGTTGAAAACAACCCGGCCCGTAACACCTACTATTTTTTACCACTACTGCTGGGGCTGCTGGGACTGGTATTTCAGTTCAGCAAAGACAAAAAGAATTTTTGGGTCTTACTGGTGTTCTTCCTCTTTACGGGAATTGCTCTTAAACTTTACCTCAATGAGCGGCCATTTGAGCCAAGAGAGAGGGATTATGCCCTCGTAGGTTCTTTCTACGTTTTTGCCATTTGGATAGGTTTTGGCGTATATGCGCTTTTTGATATTCTGAAGGATTATCTCAAGCCTAAGATCGCCGTCCCTATAGTTGTAGTAGCTTCATTACTTGCGGTTCCTACTTTAATGGCTTCAGAAAATTGGGATGACCACGACCGGTCAGACCGTTATACAGCGCTGGCTATGGCCAAAATGTATCTGGACAGCGTGGACGAAAATGCCATACTTTTTACCATTGGTGATAATGACACCTTTGCCCTGTGGTATGCTCAGGAAATTGAAGGCTACAGGAAAGATGTGAGAATAATAAACACTTCTTTGTTTGCTACTGATTGGTATATCGATCAAATGAAAAGTCAGGCCTACACAAGTGCTCCCATTCCGGGGCAACTGGTGCACAAAAATTACAGCTACGGTACTAATGACGCAGTTTGGTTTCAGCCGGTCACAAGAGACACCATGGACATTAAGAAATGGCTTAACTGGATCGCAAGCGATGACCCGCGCACCCAGGCCGAACTTATGAGCGGACAAATGGTAAGCACCTTTCCCACCAAGTCTATTAGGGTGGAAGTCGACAAGCAGGTAGTACTTTCCAACGGCACTGTCAAACCAGAAAATGCCGATGAGATCGTGAACGAAATCATCATTGAACTGGAGGGTGATATTCTTTATAAGAACAGACTGTTAATGCTTGATATCATTGCCAATAACAATTGGGAAAGACCCATCTATTTTACCGGCGGCAGCTTTGGGGACGATGACTATTTGTGGATGAAAGACTATTTGCAACTGGATGGAGTGGCTTACCGGCTCGTGCCAATTAGAAAGCCTGTAGATGCACGTTCACCTTTTGATATGGGCCGCATAGATTCTGAAAAAATGTATGACATTGTGATGAATTGGTATTGGGGTAATTCGGGAGACCCGAATATTTACCATGATACCGAAACCCGCAAGAATGCCATTACTTACAGAAGTAATCTCGCCAGGCTTGTGGAAGCACTTATTCAAGAAGGGAAACTGGAAAAAGCCAAAAATGTTCTGGATCTGGGTATGGAAAAAATGCCCGTAGATTATTATGAATATTATACCCTTCTGGAACCTTTCATCAGCGGTTATTATGAAGTAGGTGAAAAGGAAAAGGCACGTGATCTTTGGAATAAGGTTGCGAAAAAATACCAGGAAAACCTGGAATATTACAGCACGCTTGATCTTGACCGGCAATACAGCTGGGGCAGCGAGATTGTAACCGATATTGAGCGATACAGGAGTCTTATCGACCTACTAATCGTTCATGATGATGAGGCAAAAGCCCGGGAAGAAGCAGATATTTTCAACCAATATTTAATGAAGTTCAGACATTTCTACGGGAACTCTCAAATGGAAGAAGATGTACCACACACCGAGCCGGGACTCATTCCGGAAGGAAGAACAGATTCTCTATAAATAATGGCCCGCCTGCGCGGGCCTTTTTTATCTTTACGACATGAAGGTAAAGATTCCAAACCTTATAAAATTATTATATCCCCGGCGAATTTGGGATGGAGAAGCCACAGGTAAAAACCTTTACCTTAGCTTTGATGACGGCCCAATTCCTGAAGTGACTTCCTGGGTACTCCGGGAGTTAAAAAAATACGACGCCAAAGCGACCTTTTTCTGCATTGGGGAGAATGTTCAAAAACACCCTGAGTTCTTTGAAGAAATTATTGCAGAAGGGCATTCCATAGGTAATCATACCTATAATCACCTTAACGGCTGGAGAACCTCAACAAAAAATTATTTGCTGAACACTTCAAAAGCAAAGCAGGTCATGCAGGAACACGCTCCCGAAAGGGCTCTCAAAAATGCCCTTTTCAGACCACCTTACGGAAAGATCAAGAATAGCCAGGCACGACAGCTCGTGCAGAATGGCTTTAAGATCGTGATGTGGGATATCGTGAGCTATGACTACGACCAAGCGATTAGTCCGGAGAAGTGCCTTCAGAATGTATTGAAGCATGCGGTCCCCGGCTCTCTTATCGTCTTTCACGACAGTCTAAAAGCCGAAAAAAACATGAAATATGCACTTCCCAGAGTGCTCGAACACTATAGCCGGCTTGGCTTTAGCTTTAAGGCTTTAAATTAGGTTTGAATTAGTTCTTCAGAGTCGGCGTCAACAAAAATAGCATCGTCTTCAGAAAAATCAAGGGTGTCAGCCATGGGGACATATTTCAGAAATTGATCGATCCCTTTCTGCAGCATAAGTTCAGTAGAATATTTCCTGCTGTTTGCCAGAACAAAACCGCCTCTGGAGAGCCTGAAGAAATATTTGCCGGCGGGATTCTTCTTTCTTGTAAGGCTAAAAGATTCCAGGTCCCCCTTTATTGTTTCAATGATCATTTCACAATCTGATTTCTGTTTACAGGAAATACTAGTAAAGATGATCTTCCCCCTGCGGGAAGTAAAGGTGAACTTATAATTTTTGTCTAATCGCTTACTAATAACAAATGCACCCATTGAGAAGATTTTGTAAAGGGGGCAAAACTAAAAAAAGTAGCTTATGAAGATTGTCGAAAGCAGAAATTATGCGGAAAAGTTATCAAGATAAAACTGTGGAAAATACAGCCTCTCAAAAAAGGCATTTTTGGCTATATTTAATTATTATAAAAATCTTTCATGAAACACGTCATTAAATTTTCCCCTGTTTTTCTCTTTCTTTTAAGTTTTCATCATCAAGCTCTGGCGCAAAAGATAGAGGGCCTGGTGATCGATTCGGCTACGGGAGAAGTTCTGGAAGGTTGATCCAAAATCGAAGCCGGAAATAGCAAATAAGCTATAATTACTTTTCCGCTCTTTGTCTCCTTTTCATGATCTCTTGATCTGGTGCTTATAAAGAGCATTACAGCGCGCTTTAGGAC
>JBAVJE010000287.1:0-24020 GCA_049687615.1 Salinimicrobium sp.
CCGGTATTGCTGCTTATAAATTCTGCAGAAATTTCTCCTGTTTTTTTTCTGAAGTCAGCATTTTCGATCAACTTATCCAGTAATCTTTTCAAGTCTTCAAATGAGGTCACTGTAAAAAGCCCTTTTAGAGTTTGAAGCTCCACGGCTTCGGGAAAACGCGCGATATTTTTGCCCGTAATTACCGGAACTCCAAATGTGGCGGGTTCCAAAATGTTATGCAGGCCGGTTGTTCCCACCGCTCCGCCAACATAGGCGATATCTGCATAGCTGTAGATCCTGCCAAGTAGCCCTATAGTGTCAACTATAAAAACCTGATATTCGGCAAGGTTTTCTCCTTCTTTTTCTGAAAAAAGAATGGATTTACCCTCAATTTGTTCCTTTAAAGCCGCAATTCGCGCCGCCTTCATGGTATGTGGCGCGATGATAAATTTGACATTTTCGGGACTTTCATTGATGTATTTCGTGAGCAGGGCTTCCCCTTCGGGCCAGCTGCTTCCTGCTACTATACAAATACTGTCATTCTTGAACTTTTCAATAAAATCTAAACGGTTGTCCTGCTCCAGCTGTTTACTCACCCTGTCAAACCTGGTATCGCCGCTTACCGCGGAATTGTCATAACCCAGACTCATTAGCAGCTGTTGTGAACTTTCATTCTGAAGAAAGAAAAACTGAAAAGCCTGTAAATAGCTGCGCATCCATTTTCCGTAGGGCTTAAAGAAAGCCTGGTCTTTTCTGAAGGCTCCTGAAATAAGAAGTGTCCCGATTTTTCTCCTTTTTAACTCCTTTAAGAAGTTAGGCCAGAATTCATATTTGATGAACAGCGCCCAGTCGGGATGCACAAGCTCAAGAAATCTTTGTGCATTTTCTAAAGTGTCCAGAGGCAGGTATACCACCACATCGACGACGTCTGAATCTTTTTTTACTTCATATCCCGAAGGTGAAAAGAAGCTTAGCACGACTTTATGCTTCGGAAAAAGCTGTTTTACCTTCAGGATCACCGGTAATGCCTGTTCGTACTCGCCCAAAGATGCCGCGTGAAACCAAATTGTTTTGTCTTCCGCAGAAATTTTTTGCTCCAGAACAGCAAAAACATCTTTTCTGCCTTCCAGGAACAATTTCATTTTCTCACTGAAGGATTCGGTGATTGGAAGTAGTTTTTCCGCAGATTTGATCAGTAAATTATACAGAGAGTGCAAAGCCGTGAGTTTGACTGCTAAATTAATAAAATCCCATTGGTGAAAGTGGCTTAATTCGTATTTTCGTAAGTAGAATAATTTAATTGAAATGAAAAAAATTCAAATGGTTGACCTAAAAGGTCAATACGATAAAATAAAAAATCGCGTGGATGCCTCCATACTTGAGGTTCTTGATACTACTGCTTTCGTCAACGGGCCTGAAGTTCATAATTTTCAGAAAGAACTGGAGGAGTACCTCGATGTTAAGCATGTTATTCCATGTGCCAACGGAACAGATGCCTTGCAAATCTCGATGATGGGACTGGGATTAAAACCGGGCGATGAGGTCATAACTGCCGACTTTACTTTTGCGGCCACCGTTGAGGTGATCGCTCTGCTGCAATTAACCCCTGTGCTGGTAGATGTGGAGCCCGATACATTCAATATTGATCCCGAGGCCATTAAAAAAGCCATTACTCCAAAAACAAAGGCAATAGTGCCGGTCCACCTTTTTGGACAGGCGGCCAATATGGATGCGATCATGGAGATCGCCCGTGAACATGATCTTTACGTTATTGAAGACAACGCGCAGGCTATTGGGGCTAATTACCATTTTAAGGACGGTAGTACCAGGAAGGCCGGAGCAATAGGTCATGCGGCCTCTACTTCCTTCTTCCCTTCCAAGAACCTTGGTTGCTACGGGGATGGAGGTGCCATTTTCACCAATGATGATGCGCTTGCACATAGCATTCGCGGGATTGTTAACCACGGGATGTATGAAAGATACCATCACGATGTGGTAGGAGTGAATTCCCGACTGGACAGTTTGCAGGCCGCGGTATTGCGTGCAAAACTTCCAAATCTCGACAGCTACAACCAGGCCAGGCAAAATGCCGCGAAGAAATATTCCGAAGCCTTTAAAGACCAGAAACATATTGAGGTGCCTTACACCGAATCTTCAGAAGATACACATGTATACCACCAATACACGCTCAAGATCTTAAACGGAAAACGAGACGCCCTGGTAAAGCATCTCAATGAGAATGGAATTCCATGTGGTGTATATTACCCAATTCCCTTACATAATCAAAAAGCTTATCTAGATGAGCGGTACAAGGAAGAGAATTTTAAGGTAACCAATCAACTGGTGAAGGAAGTCATCTCCCTTCCCATGCATACCGAACTTGAGGATGAGCAAATAGAACATATCACAAAAACAGTAATTGATTTTGTGAACAAGGATTGATATTCACCTCTTAATAAACGTAAAAAGCCGAAGGATTTCCTTCGGCTTTTCTTTTTGATTCAATTCAGGCCTGGGCCTTTTCTACTTTAATCGTAGTCAAATTAAGACCTAAATTCTGGCAGAAGAGACCTCTGCATTACGGTCGATTTTCTTCACCAGGCCTTGCAGTACCTTCCCGGGGCCGACCTCGATAAATTCGGTTGCCCCGTCTTTGATCATGTTTTGAACGCTCTGGGTCCATTTTACCGGCGCGGTAAGTTGAGAAATGAGGTTCTTCTTGATCTCTGCAGGATCGGTAACAGCAAAGGTGCTTACGTTTTGATATACAGGACAAATAGGAGTGCTAAACTCGGTCTCTTCAATGGCCTTAGCCAGTTCTTCTCTGGCCGGTTCCATTAACGGAGAGTGGAAAGCACCTCCAACAGGAAGTATCATTGCCCTTCTTGCGCCTCTTTCTTTTAATTCCATACATGTCTTTTCCACCGCAAGTTGTTCTCCCGAAATCACCAATTGTCCGGGGCAATTATAGTTTGCGGCCACAACGGTTCCTTTAGTATCGGCACAAATAGACTCTACGACTTCATCTTCCAACCCCAAAACTGCTGCCATAGTAGATTCCTCCAGCTCACAGGCATGTTGCATGGCCAAAGCTCTTTTGTAGACCAGCTTTAAGCCGTCTTCAAATTTCATGGTTTTGTTGGCAACAAGGGCAGAAAGTTCTCCTAAAGAGTGTCCGGCTACCATATCGGGTTGAAAACTGTCTCCCAAAACTTTGCTCAGGATGACCGAGTGCAGGAATACTGCCGGCTGGGTAACTTTAGTTTGCTTCAGGTCCTCAGCGTCGCCTTCAAACATGATTTTTGTGATTGAAAATCCAAGGATGTCGTTAGCCTTTTCAAAAAGCTCTTTCGCAAGAGGGGATTTCTCATAAAGATCCTGTCCCATTCCTTTGAACTGCGCACCCTGTCCGGGGAAAATATAAGCCTTCATAATTCTATGTTTAAGGCTGCTAAATTAAAGAAAATAAAAAAACCTTACAGGATTTGTCCTGCAAGGTCTTTCATAAGGGATATATTTTGGTTAGAGGTTCATCTTTCCTTTTTCACCAATGTCTTGTTGATTGCCGGTTACCGCGCCCATGCCCAGCTTGAGCAAGGTGACAAACTTGTTTGATTTATTGTCCCAGTAATAAGCTTCCTGAGGTCTCACTTTTATTGCGGTAACTTCGGGATCGTCCTTACCTTTGAAATAACTGTCGTCTGTATGTGCATAAAGTTCGTCAATCGCTGCTTGGTCTGAAGTGATCTCAGCTTCCCCATAGACACTAAGGAATTCCATCTTATCGGGATTACTGTAAAGCAGCTGTACATCATTGCTCTTTAAAAGTTCTTTATTATGACTGCTGTTTCGGTCGCTTAAAAACCAGATGTTCCCATGCTCATCAATTTTCTTTGTGTACATAGGCACGGCGTCAATAGGTTTTTTTCCGAAGCCGGTGAGCATCATGGCCACAGAGGTATCGCCGATATGCTCTTTTAGTTTTTTACGAGATTCATCTTTATTTAAGTTTTCGGTGCTCATAACTCATTTTTTTGTTTGTATCTAAATATAAATGAATTAAAACGGGTCTTTTTTAAATAACTCCTAAAAGATGTGACCTGGCTGTTAAGGTTTATGAAAAGCGTTTTAAAATTCGCGATACAGGCGAAAGATAGCTGCTGCCAAAGATGTTGAGGTGCACCAGCAGGTAGTACAGCTGCCACAAAGGAACACGATCTTCAAAACCTGTGGCTAAGGGGTGAATTTCATGGTATTTTTCAAAAACTTCTTGAGGAAACCCTCCAAAGAGTTTCATCATGGAAAGATCCATTTCCCGCGGCCCATAGCTCACAGCCGGATCAATAAGACAAGGGAGGCCTTGTTCATTCGTAATGTAATTGCCGCCCCAAAGATCCCCATGAATGAGAGACGGACTTTCGTTGGGGATTGCTGCGGAAATATTCTTGAAAATCTGATCTAAACTCTCCAACGAAAAGCCATTTTTGGATGCCATTCGAAATTGAGGTTCCAGCCGCTGCCTGATGTAAAAATCTGCAGCCGAAGTTTCGTATCCATTAAATTGGGGCAGGCTGCCAATGTAGTTGTCATCTTCAAAACCAAATTGGGCAGCCGAATTTTGGTGCAGGGCTGCAAGATCACGCGCAAAGCGGTCCCAAAAATGGGGTTTTTGAGGTGCTTCTTCTATGTGCTCCAAAATGAGGTAAGCGGTGTCGTTCAGTTCGCCTATTCCCAGCACTTCGGGAACAGCTACACTTCCGGAATTTTTTAAGGCCTCTAATCCTGCCTTTTCTGCCGGGAACATCCCCGGAAAAGCGGAAAGGGAGTTGATCTTAATGACCTTTTTTCCTTCCGAAGTATTTAAATAATAAACCTCATTGATACTACCGCCGGCCAGGGACGAATACTCTTTTAGTTCAAAACCTTCCTGTATTGCGATGTGTTGTAAATCATTTTTTTCGCTCATAGGTGAGGTAAGTGAAAGAATAAGCGTGTTTTTCGTCTTTGGGGTGAAAGCTGGAGTTAGTGAGCGACCAGTTTTCTTCGTCTATTTCAGGAAAAAAGGCGTCTGCCTCAAAAGTGGCATGAACGCGGGTGAGTTCAATTTTGTCTGCCTCTGGTAATGCCATTTTATAGATTTCCCCCCCGCCAATGATGAAAGGCTGCGGATCTTCTTTTGCAGCCTCCAGGGCTTTTTCCAGAGAATGCACCACGATGGCACCCTCGGCCCGGTAATCTTTATGTCGGGTGATCACCACATGTGTGCGGTTTGGCAAAGGCTTGGGAAAGGTCTCAAAAGTCTTTCGGCCCATGATAATATAATGTCCGGTGGTGAGCTCTTTAAACCTTTTAAAATCGTCGGGCAGGTGCCACACCAGGTCTTTATCTTTCCCAAGTTCGTTGTTCTCGGCCGCGGCGGCGATCATGGTAATTTCAGGCATTTTTCAGGTATTTATTGGAGCGTCGGGGTCTATTGGTTTTTTTGTGGAAGGGGGAATTAAAGGTTGGTCCTTCTTAGGAAGCGGATGTTCCCGCTCTACTTTCTCTCTTAATTCTTCGATCTTTCTTTGCTGTTTTGCCACCAGCTTCTCGACCTGTCTGTTTTCCCAATCCTTGCCCATGAATTTATTGGTGACAAAGAAATTGAACGCATGGATGAGCAGGATGACAGCCCAAAAGATGATAGCCCACACAAACCAGTCTAAACCAAAAGGATTGATATCCTGTCCAATCTCGAAGATCACATTAAGCAGGATGAGCACAACCGCACCAATGAGAAAAACAATAAAATGCTGGTACAATCTTCTTTTTTGTCGTGCCCGGTCCTGGGCCCTTTCAATAAGTTCCCGCTGTTCGGGGTCTATTTTTGAAGCAGTTTTACTTTTGGTTGACATATTAAAGAATTATTTTAGATATATTCTCAAATTTATCGATTTTACTTTGGATTAATTAGTGTTTATGAAAAATTTTGAAAAGCAGTTTCCCGTACTCAACCGCTATACCTACCTCAATACAGCAGCTTCGGGATTGCTCTCTGAAAGTTTGCTCAACTTTAGGCAGGAACACGATCTGGACTTTCTCATCCTTGGCAGCGTCTTTAAAGAGCAGCAGGGAAAGCAGTTGAGCGCGATTCGAGAAACGGTAGGGAAGTTTTTTTCATGCGCTCCTAACCGGGTTGCGCTTACTCCCAACTTTTCCTATGGCTTCAATATTCTAATGGAAGGGGTGGAGAAACCAAAAAAGGTGCTGTTGCTGGAAAACGATTATCCATCTGTGAATTGGGCGGTAGAATCCAGGAATTTTGAGGTGGTGTATGCAAAGATTGATGAACGTCTTGAGCAAAACATTGCTGATGTAGTCGAGCGGGAGAAACCTGATGTTTTCTGTTTTAGTATCGTGCAATATTTGAACGGCATTAAAATAGATCTCGAGTTTTTAAAGCAGCTGAAAAAGCGGTTTCCAGGCCTTCTTCTCTTTGCCGATGGAACCCAGTACTGCGGAACGGAACATTTTGATTTCGAAGATTCGGCAATAGATGTGCTGGGAGCAAGCGCCTACAAATGGATGAATGCGGGCTACGGAAACGCTTTTTTTCTGTTCAGGGAGCATATGGAGAATAAAATCTTTCCGAAGTCTTTAGGCTTCAATTCGCTGCAGGGCAAATATAAGCCGCAGGAGGGAAGCCTTATTGGGAAGTTTGAGCCGGGCCATCAGGATACCCTCAACTTCGGAAGCCTCAAAGCTGCTATTGAGCAGATCAATAGGGTTGGAATGGGCAATATTGAAAAGGAAATAAAACGACTTTCCGAAGCTGCGAAGCAAAGCCTCGGTGCTCTGGGTTTACTTGAAGATGTAGTGATGAAACGAGGGAATCATTCTTCTATCTTTAATATTAAAGGAGATCAAAAGCTATTTGAAAAACTGCGGAGCAAGGATGTGATTTGTTCCCAACGAGCTAACGGGATAAGGCTGAGTTTTCACTTTTATAATTCCGAAGAAGACCTCGAAAAACTGCTGAAGATTTTAAAAACATCATAAAAGATGAGAGGTGTCAAAAATGACATTTTTGACACCTCTCATGTTGACAACTTAAAGAAGCTCTATGCCGCAACTCAGGCATTCCTTTCTTATACTCTCGGGCCAGATGCTCGTTTGCACTTCACCAATATGGCGTTTCTTGAGTAAAAACATGCCCAGCCGGGACTGCCCGATGCCGCCGCCAATGCTTTGGGGAAGTTTCCCTGAAAGCAGTTTCTTATGAAAGTACAACGACTTTCTGTCTTCGGCTCTTCTAATCTCCAGCTGCTTTTGGAGCACCCGGGCATCAACACGTATGCCCATAGATGATATTTCAAAAGGCTTTTCTAAAACGGGATTCCAGAAGATGATATCGCCGTTGAGGCCTTTGGTTTCCGGCGTGGTAGGGGTGGTCCAGTCGTCATAATCGGGAGCACGACCATCATGGGGTTGCCCATGGGCTAAGTTCCCGCCAATCCCGATCAAAAATATCGCCCCAAACTGTTTTGCTGCCCGTGCTTCACGTTCTTTTGGGGAAAGATCTGGAAATTCTTTTAGCAGATCCTCGCTGTGTAAAAAGGTGATTTTTGAAGGAAGACTTGGAGGCAGGAACGGGTATTCTTGTGCAAGTTCGGCTTCGGTCTTGAGAATGGCCCGGTAGATCTTCCTGACCTGGGCCTTTAAAAATGGTAGGGATCTTTGTTCAGGACGCATTACCATTTCCCAATCCCATTGATCTACAAAAATGGAGTGTAACGGACCCGTTTCTTCATCTGGGCGCAGGGCGTTCATGTTCGTAAATATCCCGCTTTCCGGCGGCAGTTCATATTCTGCAAGCCGCAGCCTTTTCCATTTTGCCAGGGATTGTACAACTTCGGCCTTTTGGTCATTCATAGCTTTGACAGGAAAGGCTACGGGTCTTTCAATTCCGTTGAGGTCATCATTTACTCCTGTTCCCTGCAGCACGGTCATGGGCGCAGAAACCTTAGTAAGCGGAAGATGAGAAGTTAAATGTTTTTCAAAAGCTGCTTTTACAAAGTGAACGGCTTCTTCTGTCTGGATTTTTCCTGACAGGGTTTTTATGGTGGTTTTTGTTGTTATCATTTTGTTGTAATTTGAGTTATTTAAAAATAAAATAGCCTGCCCCGGGAAGAGGCAGGCTATTGAGCACAGGTACCTTCTCCTCTGTTGGGTGGACTATTATTATTGATATTATTTCTTTTCAGTTTATTCATGGGCCAAAAAAAAAGCCTTTCCGGTGAGGAAAGGCTTTGATACGTTTATTTGTTTCAGTTAAACAACAATAGCCCTCCTCAATTTGAAATTATTCAAATTGTTGTTGAAGTTATTATTGTTGTTAAATGATTTCAATGGTCTTGTTTTGATTTCGAGTAAACTTAAATAAATATTTTGAAACTGGACAATTTATTTTTGAATTTCTACCCCGTTCTGGAAAGCCACATAATTTTTAATCTCTGCACCTGCTTCTTTAGGATGCGGATAAAACCAGGCGGCATCTTCCTTTTTCTGCTCGTCTACGGTGATGTGAAAAAAAGAAGCTCTGCCCAGGGAAGCATTCTCATTATGGGTATCACTTTGTTGAAAAAAATCAGAATTAATGGCATCAGGCGGGAAATAGTGATGGTCTTCTACTAATTTAGTTTGGTCGCTCTCGGCGAGTACAGTGTTTTTCCAAATTGCTTTCATTTTGCCTTTTTTAAGATGTAGTTTTTATAGCTGTTTTCTTCGTCACTAAAGTCGTGGCTAAGCTGCAAGCCTGCTTCTCCTGCGAGCCATGCCACCGAAGTGTCATCATATTTTTGAGAGACCTCTGTATGTATGCTTTCCCATTTTTGAAAACTCACCTGCAGGTCGAGGTCATCTATCTCCACAACATGTGATTCTTTACTTACCAAAAAACTCTGTACCATGCCCGTCTCGGGGTCATAGGTTGGCCAATGGGTAAATTTTTCGGGATCAAAGTTCGCATTCAGCTCCCGGTTGATTCGCGACAAAAGATTGGTATTAAAAGCTCTTGTTACTCCCTGGGAGTCGTTGTAGGCCGCGAGGATCTTTTCGGGATCTTTTTTCTGATCCATTCCAATGAAGAGCAGGTCTTCCCCACTCATGGCAGCCGAGATCTTCATCAAAAAAGCCACTGCCTCTTCCTGGGTGAGATTTCCAATGTTGGAGCCCAGAAATAAAATCACTTTTTTGCGGCTGTTGTATTCTTCAAGCCTCTGGAGAACGTCTTTATACTGTCCCTGTTGCGGCTGCACCCTTAGTTGGGGCAGTTCTTCTTTCAAACTCGCGCTGAGTTGGGACAGCACATTCTGACTTATATCTACGGGGCAATATTGAAAATCCATTCCTTTTTTCAGGAAATGCTTGAGCAGCAGTTTGGTTTTTTTACCGTTTCCGGCACCCAGCTCAATCAAATCAAAACCCGAAGCCGAATCAAATTTTTCGCCGATTTGTTCTTGGTATTTATCAAGGATATCATATTCTTTTCCGGTAAGGTAATATTCGGGCAGCTGCATGATTTGCTGAAAAAGCTCGTCGCCTTTTTCATCATAAAAATATTTCGAATTCAGCTTTTTGGGATAGGAGGTAAGCCCGTGGAAAACATCGGCAGCAAAATCGGTTTTAAACTGAGGTGGCATCGGCTTGTTCATTTTATTTTGAAAGGTTAACGGGTTAGTCTGAATCCGGTGAATTGCCAGCGTAAATGTGGATGAAAAAAGTTACGGTAGGTCGCACGTATATGATTTGGTGCCGTAGCAACCGAGCTTCCGCGTAAAACCTTTTGGTTCACCATAAATTTTCCGTTGTATTCGCCTAAAGCCCCGGGAGCTTTTGTATAACCGGGATAGGGAGAATATGCGCTCTCGGTCCATTCCCAGCGACTGCCCCATTGAAATCGTTCCTGTGCCGCTTCCCATTCAAATTCGGTTGGCAACCGCAGGCCTTTCCATTGGGCGTAAGCAAAGGCTTCGTAGTAGGAAACGTGCGTTACCGGTGCATTTGGATCAATCGGCTTTAGGCCGCTTAGGGTATATTGTTGCCATTGACCATCAATGTTGTGCCAGTAAAAAGGAGCCTTGATCTCATTTTGATTTAGCCAGTCCCAAGCTTCGGCATGCCACAGCAGGACTTCTTTATAGCTGTCGTCTTTGATAAACTCCAGATATTCTTTGTTGGTGACCAGCTTATTCGAAATTTCGTATTGCTGCAGGTAGGTCTTGTGGCGGCCCAGTTCATTGTCATAACAGAACTTCCCGGGTTTATCATGTCCAATTTCATAGATGCCTTCCTGCATGGAAATCCACTCCTGATCAAAATCCTGCACGGGATTTTCATCAAAATCTTTATTGTAGACCGGGTGCAAAGGATTGTTCCCCAGGATGTATTTGATATCGGTTAAGAGCAGCTCCTGGTGCTGTTTCTCATGATGGCATCCCAATTCAATGACCTCTTTAATTTCTTCGGAAAGATCTTCCTGTTCCAATAGTTGGAGCAGGTGTTCTGTGACGTATTTTCTGAAGTCGTAAACTTCAGAAACCGCCGGTCTTGAAAGATTGCCGCGATTAGACCTTAGCACTTTTTCTCCCGCACTTTCGTAGTAGCTGTTGAAGACATAAGCGTAACGGGTGTCAAAAATGCGATAATCCGGCAGGTTTTCCTTGAGAACAAATGCTTCAAAAAACCAGGTGGTATGTCCTAAATGCCATTTTGGAGGGGAAACATCGACTATAGGTTGCACCACATAATCTTCTGTCTTAAGGAAAGAACATATTTCTTCGGTACGCGCACGGGTTTGAAGGAAGAGCTTTTTCAGGTTTTTAGAAGTGATCATAAAAAAAGGAAACACAATGGTTTCCTTCAAATGTATGATTTTAAACTCCAGAAATGCGTTAAGAATAAGCTAACAAACCGGCTCTAAAAGGTGAAAGGCATCTTGTATTTCACGGGAATAGGTTTCCCGGCAAGTTCTCCCGGCTTCATTTTTGGAATGGCCAGCACGATTCTTTTTGCCTCCTCGTTAAGCTCCTTTTTGGGACCTTCTACCGAAAGAATTTCTACCTTTCCCTGCTTATTTACCTGAAAAGAGACAATTGCCTTTCCCCTAATAAAATTTCCCTGCCCGTCTTTCGGAAAACGATAGTGAGATTTCATATGCTCCACCATTTTCTCTTTAAAACAGGCTTTTTTCTCAGCCTGGCTCCCCGAACATCCCGGCCAAACCGGGGCGATTTCTTTCGTGCTAAGACTGTTGCCTTTAACACCAACTCCTTCCTGGGCAAAACCAATGCTTACGGAACACAATAGAAAAACAAATAGGAAATTTCTCATAATTTAAAGTTTAGAATCTGTAATGCCGGCAAAAACGCCGGAATCGGGATTCTCATTAAGCTATTAATTAGACAAAAATTATACCGCGACCTTGCCTTTTATTGCCGGATGCGGATTATAATTTTCCAAAGTAAAATCTTCGAACTCAAAATCAAAAATATCTTTGACTTCAGGATTGAGCTTCATCGTTGGTAATTTTCTGAAATCTCTTGATAGCTGGAGATTGACCTGTTCCAGGTGGTTGTTATAAATATGCACATCGCCAAAAGTGTGGATGAAATCACCGGCCTCATAGCCGCACACCTGGGCCATCATCATGGTGAACAGGGCGTATGAAGCGATATTGAAAGGTACGCCCAGGAAAACATCTGCGCTGCGCTGATACAATTGACAGGAGAGCTTCCCATTGGCTACATAAAATTGAAAAAAGGCGTGGCAGGGCGGGAGGGCTGCTTTTCCGTTAGCCACATTTTCTGAAAAGGACTTTGAGGTGTCGGGCAGAACCGAAGGATTCCAGGCAGAAACCAACATACGCCTGCTATTCGGGTTTTTCTTGATTGTCTCGACTATTTCTTTAATCTGGTCAATTTCTTCAGAATTCCAGTTGCGCCATTGATGGCCATATACCGGTCCAAGCTCCCCATTCTCATCGGCCCATTCGTTCCAGATGCGCACCCCATGCTCCTGCAGGTATTTTACGTTGGTGTCGCCTTTCAGGAACCAGAGCAACTCGTAAATGATCGATTTCAAATGCAGTTTTTTGGTGGTGACCATTGGAAATCCTTCACTCAAATCAAACCTCATCTGGTAGCCAAAAACACTTTTTGTGCCGGTACCGGTGCGGTCGCCTTTATCATTTCCGTACTCGAGTATGTGTTTTAAAAGATCGTGATACTGTTTCATTTTATTTGGGTTCCAAAAATGGGATTTTACATTGGTTTTGAGAATAGTACCTTCAGAAGCAATACTGAAGAATAAAAAAATTCCGGATGATTTTCAGCTAAAATAGAAAATACCCGGAATTATATAAGTTAAAACTGCTTAGGAAATTACCCGATGATCATTCCTGCAATAGTAGCCGAAAGTAAAGAGGCAATGGTACCGCCTATAAGGGCCTTCATTCCAAATTCTGAAAGCGTCCTTCTTTGGCCCGGGGCAAGCGAACCTATTCCTCCAATCTGGATACCTATAGAGGCGAAGTTGGCAAAACCACAAAGCATATATGTAGCCATAATGATTGACTTCTCGTAGGTGAGGCTTAACGCGTTCACCGGATCTTTTAATTGGGCCAATTGTATATAACCCACAAATTCACTGGCTGCAAGTTTAATTCCCAGCAGCTGTCCCATGAGCATCACATCATCGGTTGCCACACCTATGAGCCACATTAGTGGTGCGAAGATGAGGCCTAGTACAGATTCAAGAGATAGCTTAGCGTAAGGTGTATTTTCGGCCATAACGGCGTTGAGAGTGGTAAAATCACCAACCCAGCCCAAAATATGGTTGATCATCGCAATGAACGCGATGAATACCAGCAGCATGGCAGCGACATTAGCCGCAAGTTTCAAACCTTCTGTAGTACCATTGGCGATGGCATCAAGAATGTTGGAACCAATATTTTCTGAAGAAACTTCTACGTTTGTATCTACTTTTTGTTGTTGTGGGTAAAGTATCTTGGAAACAACGATGGCTCCGGGAGCTGCCATTACAGAAGCTGCCAGCAGGTGTTTGGCAAATTCAAGTCTCAGGGCCGGATCATCTCCTCCTAGAAAGCCAATATAGGCAGCGAGTACGCCTCCGGCTACAGTGGCCATTCCACCAATCATGACAAGCAGGATTTCAGAACGGGTCATTCTTTCAAGATAAGCCTTGATCATAAGCGGAGCTTCGGTCTGTCCCAAAAAGATGTTTCCGGCTACACTTAAGCTCTCCGGGCCCGATATGCCCAATAATTTTGTAAGTACCCAGGCCATTCCCTTTACTACGATCTGGATTACTCCAAGATAGAAAAGCACAGAGGTAAGTGCCGAAAAGAAAATAATGGTAGGCAGCACCTGGAACAGGAAGATGAAGCCGTAGCTCTCTACATTCATAAGACCCCCTAATAAAAATTCACTTCCAGCTGCTGTAAAGTCTAGAATAAGTACAAAGAAGTATCCTACAGTTTCAAAAATTTTCTGAACAAATTCAACTTTTAATACTCCTATGGCGAGGAGAAGTTGGGCTGATAATCCTGCCAGGATTGTTTTCCAGTTGATCGCCCTGCGGTTGCTGCTAAAGATAAAGGCAAGAAGTAGGAGGGAGATCATTCCCAGGGCTCCTCTCCAAAAACTTGTAAAACTGAATCCCTGGTTAGGTATCATGGTTTTTACTGTCTTTACCGGCAAAACCTCCTCTACGGTTGGAGGGGTTTCTTTTAAAGAGTAGGTAACATTTCTTGCACTAAGTACCAGGGTAGAATCGGTAATGGTATTTACTCTAAAATTTTGAATGCTCTCATTGGGAGCGTCGAAGAACAGGACCAGGACGTCATTTTGAAAGACGTAATTTCCGGTTCCCTTGGGAGCTTCTTCATTGGATAAGGCCAGTTCAAAGTCGCCGTCGTTAAGTTTTAGATAGTCATTTCCGGGAGAGATTTCGAATACCGGATTTTGAACGCTGTCTTCAACAGCTTCAAAATTCCAGGTTTTAGAAATGGATTGGGCAAAAGAAGTGCTTATCCCAAAGAAAATAAGGAATAAACAGCACCAGAATTTAGTCATAAAGCGGGGGGGGTTATTTTCGTTTGGAGATTTCATCTCTTATACGGGCCGCTTTTTCGTAGTCTTCGTTTTTCACGGCCTGATCCAACAGGTTATTAAGTTCGTTAAGGGAAAGTTTTTTGTATTCGGGTTCGTTGGATTTTACTTCAACTTCGCTTGAAAAAAGCTCATCGACAATAATGTCTTCCTTTTTCTTTTCGTTTTCTTCTTTCTTGCTGTCACCTTTCAAATAAATTCCCGCCTTATCAAGAATATTTTTATAGGTAAAAATAGGAGCCTGGAATCTTAAGGCCAAAGCGATGGCGTCACTGGTTCGGGCATCTATAATCTCCTCAATCTTGTCACGTTCACAAATGAGACTGGAGTAGAAAACCCCATCTACCAGCTTGTGAATAATCACCTGCTTGACAACGATCTCAAATCTATCGGCAAAATTTTTAAAAAGGTCATGGGTAAGGGGGCGGGGAGGCTTTATTTCTTTCTCAAGAGCTATTGCTATAGATTGTGCCTCAAAGGCTCCTATGACAATAGGTAGTTTGCGTTCTCCATCAACTTCACTCAAAATTAAGGCATAAGCCCCATTCTGAGTTTGGCTATAAGAAATCCCTTTAATGTTAAGGCGCACTAAGCTCATACTTCAAAAATACAAAAAAAAGGCTGTCTAGCAGGGCAATAAACCTAACTAAGACAGCCCATTTAATGGGTCGCAAGTTAAAAAAATTATGCGTTATTAGCTTTAAATTCCTTTAATTTTTCGGTGAGTTTAGGTACTACCTCAAAAGCGTCTCCAACGATTCCGTAGTCTGCTGCCTTGAAAAAAGGAGCTTCTGGATCGTTGTTGATCACAACTTTTGTTTTAGAGGCGTTGATTCCCGCAAGATGCTGAATGGCGCCCGAGATACCCACTGCGATATAAAGATTGGCAGCTACAGGTTTTCCGGTTTGGCCTACGTGCTCCCCGTGTGGTCTCCAGCCCATATCGCTCACCGGTTTTGAACAGGCGGTGGCGGCACCCAGAGTCTCGGCTAGTTCTTCGATCATGCCCCAGTTTTCTGGCCCTTTTAGACCACGTCCGCCAGAAACCACGATCTCTGCGTCGGCAATAGTCACCTTATCGGTCGCCTTATCTACTGAAACTACATTTACTGAAAAATCTTCCGCAGAAAGTGAAGGTGAAAAATCTTCCTCACTAACTTCTGTTTGATTCTCTTTTAATCCGAAGGCATTTTTTGAAACCCCAATGATCTTAATATCTGTAGAGATCCTGGTGAAATTGAAGGCTTTGTTGGTAAAAGCAGTTCTTTTGACCTCAAAAGGCTCAGTGCTTTCTGGTAAAGTCACCACATTAGAAGCATATCCTGCTTCAAGTAGAACGGCCAATAGAGGTGCGAGATATTTCGCGTTTGCGCTTTGACTAACCACTACTACCTTGGCGCCTTCTTTTTCGGCAGCCTGTTTGATAGCATCGGCATAGGCTTCGGCATTGAATTTCTCCAGTTTGTCATTATTGACTTTAAGGACTTTGCTAACCCCGTAATTTCCTAATTCGGAAGTGTCTCCCGCGTTAATAGCTATCGCGGTCACCTCGGTACCCATCATATCGGCCACCCCTTTGGCGTAAGAACTTACTTCAAAGGCGGTCTTCTTGAATTTTCCTTCTTCTGATTCTGTATATACTAAAACTGACATATTTTTCTTTCTTTTTTATCCGGTGCTCCCGGAGTTACTAAAAATTCTAAAATTCTGAATTCAAAATTTTGAATCTTAAATAGCCTTGGCTTCATTGTGAAGCAGGTCGATCAATTCATCAAGATTATCGGGATCGATCATTTTGATGTCACCTCTAGGTTCAGGTTTTTCAAATTTTATCGCCTCGGTACTGGTGCTGGTCTCAACCGGCTCTACCACGTTTAATGGTTTTTTACGGGCCTGCATGATTCCTCTCATATTAGGGATGCGCAAATCACTTTCTTGAACAATACCTTTTTGAGTACCTATTACTAATGGTAACTTCGCCTTTAATGTTTCTTTTCCTCCATCGATTTCGCGAATGACCGTGGCTTCGTCTCCTTCTACTTCAATACCTATACAGGTGTTCACGAAGTTGGCCTCTATAAGACCGGCAAGCACTCCGGGTACGATTCCTCCATTATAATCAATAGATTCCCGTCCCGCCAGGATAAGATCATAATTTCCATCTTTTGCCACTTTAGCCAGTTGTTTGGCTACATAAAACCCGTCGGTTGCAGGGGTATTCACTCGAATGGCGCTATCGGCACCAATGGCAAGGGCCTTGCGAAGGGTAGGCTCGGTCTCGGGGCCTCCCACATTGATCACATCAACACTGGCTCCCTGTTTTTCCTTAAACCACATGGCACGGGTAAGGCCAAATTCATCGTTAGGGTTAATTACAAACTGCACTCCGTTAGTGTCGAATTTGGTATCACCTTCCGAAAAATTGATTTTTGAAGTAGTGTCTGGAACATGACTAATGCACACTAATATTTTCATATATCTCAATATTTTAGGTAAAACTTTATTTATTTGGTTCACGAATATAAACAATTTGGAAGGAAATTTACTGTGCATGCATAAGAAATTTTTGTTCTTCAGAAGTCGTTTATCCTTTTTTGAATTAGTATTTTTGTTCCCTCGAAAAATTTTAAAAAATACGTATAATGAAGACTATCCAATTCAGGGAAGCAATAGCCGAAGCCATGAGCGAGGAGATGCGAAGAGACGAATCTGTGTACTTGATAGGCGAGGAAGTTGCCGAATATAATGGAGCCTACAAGGCGTCAAAAGGAATGCTGGATGAATTTGGACCAGACAGGGTGATCGACACGCCAATTTCAGAATTAGGTTTTTCAGGAATAGGTGTTGGGAGCGCGATGATAGGTAATCGCCCTATTGTGGAATTCATGACCTTCAACTTTTCCTTGGTAGGGATTGACCAAATCGTAAACAACGCGGCCAAAATGCGCCAAATGAGCGGCGGGCAATTCAATATACCAATCGTTTTTCGCGGGCCTACGGGTTCTGCGGGACAATTGGGAGCTACGCACTCTCAGGCTTTTGAGAGCTGGTACGCCAACACTCCGGGACTTAAGGTAATCGTTCCTTCCAATCCATATGACGCAAAAGGGCTTTTAAAAGCTGCTATTCGCGATGATGATCCTGTGATTTTCATGGAAAGCGAACAAATGTACGGGGACAAAGGAGAAGTGCCCGAAGACGAATATGTACTTCCTATTGGAGTTGCCGATGTCAAGCGTGAAGGATCTGATGTGACTATTGTTTCCTTCGGAAAGATCATCAAGCAGGCTTATAAAGCTGCCGATGAACTTGAAAAAGAAGGCATCTCCTGTGAGATCATCGATTTGAGAACGATTCGCCCGATGGATCATGATACTATCCTGACTTCCGTTAAAAAGACCAATAGACTGGTGATTCTTGAGGAGGCATGGCCATTTGGAAATGTCGCTACAGAAATCACCTACCAGGTGCAATCTAAAGCTTTTGATTTCCTTGATGCTCCAATTGAAAAGATCAACACTGCCGATACTCCTGCGCCTTACTCTCCTGTGTTGCTGGAAGATTGGTTGCCAAATTACAATGATGTGATCAAAGCAGTCAAGAAAGTGATGTATAAGGAATAAGTTCCTTCTAAAAATAGCATTTTTAAGCCTCCTTTACCGGGAGGCTTTTTGTTTCAGGTATCTAAAGGAAAACTTAAATTTTTCTAAAAACCCTGTTATAGTAACGGCTTCTCAGGTATCAAGAGGAAGTTAAATGTCTAGAATGAGTATATTTGCCGCCCACTTTGAAAAAAACAGTACTAAATAAACTATAATGACGAAGACTTTTGACGTTCTTATTGAAATCCCCAAAGGGAGCAGGAATAAATATGAATATGACTTTAAGCTGAAGAAGGTACGCTATGACCGCATGATCTTTTCTTCGATGATGTATCCCGCCGACTATGGTTTTATTCCTGAAACCCTCGCCCTTGACGGCGATCCGCTGGACGTGCTGGTGCTGGTAACAGAGCCTACTTTTCCGGGCTGTGTTATGGAAGTGAAGCCTGTAGGGGTTTTTCATATGGCCGATGAAAAAGGTCCCGATGAAAAAGTGATTTGTGTACCGGTTTCCGATCCTATCTGGAACAAGCACAATGACCTTAGGGATATCAACCCACACCTTATTAAGGAGATAGAACATTTCTTCCAGGTGTACAAAGACCTGGAGCAAAAGAAAGTGGATGTTGAAGGCTGGGGAGATCTTTCTGAAGCTAACGTGATTATTGAAGAATGCATTAAGCGTTACAGTAAAAACCCGGAGAAAACTTTTACAATACATTAGGAAGACAAATCATTTTTTCTGATCCTTATCATAAAAGCAATAACCCAAAAGTTATTGCTTTTTTCTTTTGTCACGATTCTGTAACTTTGCGCGCTAATAAATTTTTAACAAAAAATTATGGATTCATTGATGATTTGGTTGCCGGGTGTTCTGGCAATCATAGGGCTCATTTTCATGTGGGCAAAACGCACCTGGGTATTGAAGCAAAATGCAGGGGACGGAAAAATGAAAGAAATTTCCTCTCATATTTATGAAGGAGCACTGGCTTTCCTTAATGCTGAGTATAAGCTACTGGCTATTTTTGTAGTGGTTGCCAGTTTGGTGTTGGCGGGAATTTCTGTGATAGTTCCTACTACTCATATCCTTATCGTTGTTGCCTTTATCTTCGGAGCTTTTTTCTCGGCCCTTGCCGGAAACATGGGAATGAGGATAGCTACCCAGTCAAACGTTAGAACCACACAGGCTGCGCGTACCAGCTTACCACAGGCCCTTAAGGTTTCCTTTGGAGGTGGAACAGTAATGGGACTTGGTGTTGCCGGTCTTGCTGTTCTTGGGCTTTCAACTTTCTTTATCATCTTTTTCCATGTCTTCATGGGCGGCGAATGGACAAATGTTCATCAAATGACCATAGTTTTGGAAACTCTCGCCGGATTTTCCCTTGGAGCCGAATCAATTGCCCTTTTTGCCCGTGTTGGTGGAGGGATATATACTAAAGCTGCCGATGTTGGTGCCGACCTGGTAGGAAAAGTCGAAGCAGGAATTCCTGAAGATGATCCTCGTAACCCTGCTACCATTGCAGATAACGTGGGAGACAATGTGGGTGACGTTGCCGGAATGGGTGCCGACCTTTTTGGAAGTTATGTCGCAACCGTACTTGCGGCCATGGTGCTTGGTAATTATGTGATCAATGACATGAATGGTGATATTACCGGTGAAGGTTTCGGCGGAATTGGCCCAATACTTCTACCATTGGTGATCGCCGGTGTTGGAATCATCATTTCTATTATAGGTACTTTACTTGTGAAGATTGGAAACAATTCTGCAAAGGAATCTGAAGTTCAGGGCGCTTTAAACCGCGGGAACTGGGTTTCAATAATTCTGGTGGCTATTTCCTCATACATCCTGGTAATTTACATGCTACCCGAAACCATGAGTATGGAATTCTTTGGGGAAGGAGTGCAAACGATCTCTTCTTTAAGAGTGTTCTATGCCACCCTTGTTGGGCTTGTTGTTGGAGGGGTGATCTCTGCAGTAACCGAATATTACACCGGACTCGGTAATAAACCTGTGCTTTCTATCGTGCAAAAATCGAGTACTGGTGCAGGAACAAATATTATCGCCGGACTCGCAACTGGAATGATTTCTACTTTTGGTTCAGTTCTTTTATTTGCCATTGCTATCTGGGCTTCTTATGCTTTTGCAGGTTTCTATGGAGTTGCACTTGCTGCTTCGGCCATGATGGCTACAACTGCTATGCAGCTGGCTATTGACGCCTTTGGACCAATCGCTGATAACGCCGGAGGAATCGCCGAAATGAGTGAACTTCCTAAAGAAGTAAGGGAAAGAACAGATATTCTTGATTCTGTTGGAAACACAACTGCCGCCACCGGGAAAGGTTTTGCGATCGCTTCTGCAGCTCTTACTTCCCTCGCGCTTTTTGCAGCTTACGTAACTTTTACAGGCATTGACGGAATCAACATCTTTAAAGCTCCTGTACTGGCAATGCTGTTCGTTGGGGGAATGATTCCAGTAGTATTTTCAGCTCTTGCCATGAATTCTGTAGGTAAGGCTGCCATGGATATGGTTTATGAGGTAAGAAGACAATTCAAAGAGATCCCCGGGATCATGGAAGGAACCGGAACTCCGCAGTATGACAAATGTGTAGAGATTTCTACAAAGGCCGCTCTTCGTGAGATGCTTCTTCCTGGATTGTTAACCATTGGTTTCCCCATTCTGATTGTAATTCTTCCTATGGTTCTTGGTTATGAGAACATGCTTATCGCCGAAATGCTGGGAGGTTATATGGCCGGTGTTACGGTGAGTGGAGTACTTTGGGCGATCTTCCAGAACAATGCTGGTGGTGCCTGGGATAATGCTAAAAAATCATTTGAAGCCGGTGTCGAGATCAACGGTGAAATGACCTACAAAGGTTCTGAAGCTCATAAGGCTGCAGTAACCGGCGATACAGTGGGAGATCCTTTCAAAGATACTTCAGGTCCTTCTATGAATATTCTTATCAAGCTTACTTCTTTGATAGGTTTGGTCATAGCGCCAATCCTGGGAAGTGAAATGGCTGAGGCGACTACTCCTGAAGTCGAAGAAGTGACAACCACTATTCAAATGGAGGAAGAGAATGCTGCGACAACAGCTAACTTTTCTGAAGTACAGGCCGAAGCTCTTGAAACTGCCGCAAAGATTGCCGATGCTGCAAATGCTTCAGAAATAGCAGTGACAACTGAAAAGGCTTCCGAAGAAATAACTTCCGAAGAAATGACTTCCGAAGAACAAAAGCAGTAAAACCTACTGTTTTTCCTAAAATACCTTTAAAATCCCCTGCATCTGTAGGGGATTTTCTTTTTTTGCATGTATCTTAAAACAAAACAGAAGGGACCCTTCATAAATGCCTTTTTTGAGACATGTTGGATAAACTTTTTCACAGGTTAAGGAATAGCCTGAGGCGCAACTCCAAGATCAAGCTTGCAACTTACCGCAGCTACGGCACAAGATCGCATCTTTACCTGCTGGGAAGAGCTTTGGATGATGACCGCCTTGAAATGACCGGAACCCAGTCCTATTTCCAAACGCTTAAAAACACTTATAAACAGTTTGACAGCTTTGAGCTCCCTGATGTCGAGGTAATACTTCAGCTTCCCAACCAGGCCGTGTTAGGTACGAAAACCAATGAAGAAGGCTACTTCCTTTTCGATAAGACCACTTCCATGGACCTCAAGCGATATGCCGATGATGAAGGCTGGGTGTCGCTCAAGCTTGCCTTTTTAAATGAAGTGCCCGGCAGTATTATTACCCACGACAATGAGTTTGAATCTGAACTTCTCATTCCGCCGCTCACAGCCAGGTTTGGAGTGATTAGTGATATTGATGATACCATTTTACATACCGGCGTCACTTCATTCCTAAAATGGAGAGTGATCAAAAATTCCCTTTTTCGAAAAGCACATGACCGAATTTCCTTAAAGGGAGCTCCTAAGCTTTATCGTGATCTACATAACGGCAAAAATGGAGGGGAACAAAATCCAGTCTTTTACCTTAGCAACAGCCCCTGGAACCTCTATCAATACCTGAAGCTCTTCCTGGAGATTAACGATTTCCCCAAGGGGCCTATCCTGCTTCGGGATTTTAGAACGCCATTTGATAAAACCCTAAGGCCTGAAAAACCACACAAACAAAAGGAAATCATTAACCTGCTCAAGACCTATCCACGGCTTAATTTTATTCTCATTGGCGACAGCGGAGAACATGATCCCACCATCTATACAGAGATCGCTGCGCAGTATCCCGACAGGATTAGCGCGATCTATCTTAGAAGCGTAAAACACCGCAAAAGGATGGAACGGGTACAAAGTTTGGCCGATAATTTTAAGACTGTGCCGCTGCTGCTGGTAAAAACCTCAATAGAAGCAGAGGAGCATGCGAGGAAAAATGGGTTTATACAATAAACAATAAACAATTAACCAATCTCTAAGCAACCAATCCCCAATTTTTACCCTCCGAAGTTTTAGCGAAGGAAGGCCAATTAACCAATTCGGATTAACAATTCCTTGATCAACTAAGCCCTATCGATGTAAGCTTGCTTCCTTTTTACGGGCACCGTTCTCGGCATGGAATAAGTGCCGGTAAATCCCAATAGAAATTTTCACTTCCGGTTCTGGGATGTGCGCAAACGTATGCAGGGAATAACAACAATGAACAAAAAACCATTGTTGTCTCCCGCTAATATCTCAAATTTAAAACCTGAAGTTTACTTAAAAAGTCCGTGCAATTCACCGTCGATCCTGGTAATGATGTTCCCAAGATCTTCAGGATTATTAACGAAATTAATATTATCTACATCGATGATCAGGAGATTGCCCTTGTTATAATTATGTATCCAGGCTTCGTAACGCTCATTGAGGCGGCTTAGGTAATCAATAGAAATAGAGTTTTCATAGTCCCGGCCGCGATTGTGGATTTGCGACACCAGGTTTGGAATGGAGCTGCGCAGGTAGATCAAAAGATCGGGTCCTTTAACCACACTTTCCATAAGGTCGAAAAGCGAGCGGTAATTTTCGTAGTCGCGGTTGGTCATGAGTCCCATTGCGTGAAGGTTGGGCGCGAAAATGTGTGCGTCTTCATAGATCGTGCGGTCCTGTATGATCTCTCTCCCACTTTCCCTTAGCTCCAGGATTTGCCTGAAACGACTGTTCAAAAAGTAAATCTGCAGGTTGAAAGACCAGCGCTCCATCTTATTATAAAAATCCTCGAGATAAGGATTTTCAAGAACGTCTTCATATTGTGCTTCCCAGTTGTAATGTTTTGCTAGTAATTTTGTGAGGGTAGTTTTCCCCGCACCAATGTTTCCTGCGATGGCTACGTGCATGTGTTGTTAATCTTTTGGCTGTTGAATTCGGAAAATGGTGAAAAAAATCACCGTGGTAAATATAAAAGAATTCGGCAATGAAATGAAAACAGATTCATGTTTTTTGACGTTTCTTAAGTCGATATTTTTGCTGAAGATTACTTCGGATGAGGTCTCAAAAATGACATTTTTGACTACTTTTTTTCTGAAGCTTACAAACCGATGAAGGTTTCGCTCAGTGGACATCCCACACATTCTGAAGCCATCCACAGGCAATCGACGAAATCTGTAAACATATGAAAGGCCAGGCCAATGAACACGAGCTTCACCCAGGACTTCCGAAGAAAAACTGCTCCCAGAAAATAAATCGGGATCACATATTCAGAGTGCAAAACATGAAACCCGATGCTACAGCGGTTCGGTTGGAACATGGGCGTAGCCAGCAAATGGTCCAGGTCGACCAGCATGGTCGCCAGGAGGAGGAGCCAATTTCTTTTCCAGTTCTTTTTGTCGTACCAGTACGCGATCGCAGCGATAAAGGCGAGATGCAGGAAGTAATGGACGAAGGTTTGGAGCACTTTTTAAGATTAGGGGTTGTGAGTTTGCAGTTCTCACTTTTAGGGCCAAAAATAAGGATTAAAAAAGGAACTAAGAAGCTAAAGCCCTTTTTGGCCCTTCGGCATGGAGGCGGGGGTGATTCAGAAAGCGGATTTATTTTTGCTTCCGGTTCCTTTTTTTTTTGGAAGAATTTAATATAATTTTAAATCTACAGCATCACCACTTTTTCTTCCCTATTAAAAGCCGGTTCAATTGTTTTAAAACGCATTTTTTACAGGGTCATTTGCCGCGGCATCTGTACGTGTTTTGAGCTTCTAAACCGGTAGGGAATCCCTTCCCGCTTTAGATCCTTATACCACAGCAAATGCAAAATTAAACTTAGTGCAGGTGAAATGTTTCCTGCAGTAGTATAG
>JBAVJE010000288.1:0-10068 GCA_049687615.1 Salinimicrobium sp.
GTTGTAAGTGGCAGGTTCTTTTGCCCCATGCAGTGCGGCATTCTCGTTCTTTAGTTCCCCCAGTTTTGATAGGACTGGCCACATTTTTCCTTTAGTCTTTGGAATAGTATCCTTTTCGAAGAACAAAAGTCTCTTATCCATATCATATTCCTGCCCGCTGTAGATCAAGGGCATACCCGGAATGGTGTAGGTTAAGGCTACCATAGCTTCTGAAGCGTCTCCCATTCTTTCAGATACGGTACCGCTCCAGGAATTTTCATCATGATTGGTCACAAAATTCATCAAATAATCATCCTCCTGGTAGGTGGTATCGATTTTCGTCATATAGTTGTCCCACGCCTCAACATTGGTTTTACCCTGCGCGATTTCATTCATAATATGGTGTCCTTCCCAGTTGTACCCCATGTCAAAAGAATTATGGAATAGGTCCTTATCTTCAGATTCTGCAAGCATAAAAATTGGCTTAACCTCTTTGATCTTCGCCACAGCCTGATCCCAGAATTCTGTTGGCACCTCACCGGCAACGTCGGCTCTAAACCCATCGATATCATGCTCGGTGACCCAGTACTTCATATCTTCGGTCATTTCTTTCCAAAGCTCTTTATTGTCATAGTTAAGATCGGCTACGTCTGTCCATCCCCACGATTCTCCGGTCGCCGGATTAAGTGGATCAACAGGCTCACCTTTTTCATTCTGAGTATAAAATTCAGGATTCGTGCTTAGCCATTCATGATCCCAACCGGTATGGTTGGCCACCCAGTCAAGAATCACATACATGCCATTGTCATGCGCCGTTTCTATTAACTTATCAAGATCTTCTTGTGTTCCAAAGTTGGGGTTGACAGCAGTGTAATCTGAAATAGCATAGTAGCTTCCCAGGTACTTTTCACGTTCTGCGGGATCATCAATATCCTCCACATTGCCTCCACCGGTGGCCTTACGATTCTTTTCAGAAATAGGATAGATAGGCATTAGCCAGATCACCTTTACTCCAAGATCTTTCAATTGCGGAATATCTTTGGTAAAAGCATTAAAAGTTCCTTCGGGAGAATATTGTCTTATGTTCGCCTCATAGATAACGGCAGATTCGAGAGCATCATCAGAAATTGGTTCCAGCCGGGTCACCATTTGCTCTTCTACCCTCTCCTGCGGTTCATTTTTGCAGGCGGTGAGCGTGAGAATACCCATAAATAAAATAGCTATTTTTTTCATAAAATTCAGGTTTGTTTAATATGTATTACTAAATATAATTGTTGTTTTATTCTTCTCCAAAGGAACAAGAAGCATTAATTTTCGCCCTTTTTCGATGTTATCGTAGTTGAGTTTTTTATCGTTTAGAAGCACCTCCTCCGGCATATGCTCCAGATTATGAACAATAACTTCAAGTTTTTTAAATTCTGAAGTTTTTCTTTCGGCACCCGGTTCTTTTTCAATTGTGATCTCAAAATTTCCCTGTTTTTTGTCTGCGGAAAAATTAAGGATCTCAAAAAGGCCTTTTTTATAAGCCGCTGAAGTTTTCCCGTCATCATAATATAGGATAGCCTCGCTCTTTTGGGAATCTCTGTCAAAGAAGTAGTGCAATTCAACTTTTTCAGGAGATAATTCTGAAGTAGACTGCATCGGCTTGGCCATAGGAATTAGTGCTCCACCCCTCACAAATGTGGGAATATATTCCTCTTTTAGCTGAATATTTGCCGTGCTTCCTTTTTCATGTTTTTCACCCGTATAGAAATCAAACCAGTTTGCGGTTTTCGGAAAATAAATCTCTTTTTCAGAAATACCCGGTCGCACAACCGGTGAAACTAAGAATGCCTCTCCCCACAAATATTCATTAGCGACAGAATATAATTTAAAATTCTCAGGCTCCTCAAAAAAGAGCGGTCTCATCAAGGGTAAACCTTCAACAGAATTCCTAAACGCCAGCGTATAATTATAAGGTAAAAGTTGATACCTCAGCTCAATCGCTTTTTTGGCAAGTTCTTTAGGCTTTGCTGCTCTAAATATGGGTTCTGAAGCCACTTCTTCCTGGGCATGTGGTCGAAACACAGGCTGAAAAACACCATATTGCAACCAGCGAGCGTATAGTTCGTCGTCCCGAAGGTCTCCTGCGAAACCTCCCAAATCAGAATGCATATAAGCCAGCCCCTGAAGTCCCATTTGCAAGGAGATTTCCGGTTGAGGTTTTAAACCTCCCCAGCTTCGGCTCACATCACCAGACCACGGGATAAGTCCGAATCGCTGTGACCCGGCGGCCCCGGCACGCATTAAAATAAAGGGTCTTTGTTCAGGAAAATTCTTACTGTAGCCTTCGTAGATCATCTTAGCCCAATAATGTCCATAAATATTATGCACCTCATTGGCCGAACCTATTGAATGCTGCAGGCTTTCGGGATGCACTTCAGGTTCTCCCAGGTCTCCCCACCAGCCATCAACACCCATTTCTGCAAGACCTTCATAAATATTCCAGAACCATTTTTGTGCTCCGGGCTCAAAAATGTCAATTAAACCGGTGTTTCCGAAGTAAAAATCGAAAGTATATGGCTGCTGCAAAGAATCCTTGGCTAAAACATCATTTTTGACTGCCTCTTCCCAACGATTGGAACTGGTCAATATGAACGGCTCTGTAACCAGGATGGTTTTCACTCCCTTTTCCTTAAGGTCTTTCATCATTTTCTTTGGCTGTGGGAAAGAGTCACGCACAAACGCGAGATTTCCCATAGTGCCCATTATTTCATGGCCAAACCAAAAAAGATCGAGAATAACCGCGTCTACGGGAATTTTCTCTTCCCTGAACTTATCAATAGTATTTTCTACTTCTTTTTGGGAATGATAACCAAAACGACTGGAGAAATTTCCAAGAGCCCATCTTGGGGGCAGAGGTTGCCGCCCTGTAAGTAAGGTATAATTGCTTATCAGGTCTTCCCAGGTATCTCCCACCACCAACTGGTATCTCTTATTTCCACTAATAGTTTCATACGTGAGGGTGTTGTTGTGTTCACTGTCCAGGTCAAGATTCCCAATAGGAGCGTTATCGAAATGAAGCAGGTATTTTTCTGAAGAAAGCACTATAGGAAGTGTATAATTCAATAATTCACTTTTGGTGGTGTAACCGTAGTGCGCCCTGTTGTACAGCTCCAATTTATTTCCACGTCGATTCATCCCAAGGGCCCTGGCGCCACCGCCAAAAAGCACTTCGGTTTCATTTAAATTAAAATCTACCTTCTCATGCTGCTCATCTGATGAATAACCGGTTTTTTCTGAAGTAACTTCTTTCCCGTCGTAGAAATAGGAGATCTGGAATGGCTTTTTTGTCACCAATATATCAACCCCTTTAGAATCAAGCATGACCGAATTGTCATTTTCTACGAGCTCAAATTCCACTTTTTGAGGCTCCAGCACCACCGCGTAAGACGCAGAAGAATTAGTTTCTCCTGAAGGCACAAAAGTTGTTTCAACGATTTCGGGAGTATAATATGTAAAGATGTATTTCCCGTCATTTGTAAATAATTCGGTTGAATTTTCCCCTTTTTGAACCTGCTCAAAAATTCTGTTGGGATTTTGGGCAAAAAGTGAGAATTGTAAAAAAAGAAGACTTAAAAAAATCACCTTTTTGACACCTGAGCTAAACATATTGTCTTTCAAATTCATCTAAAATTTTGTAGTAAAAATATAAGCTCCTTTTTGGGGCAGTTCCAGGCTATTCTTCCAAATAAATTGCTCACCACTAAGAAGATTTTTTAAAGTTTTACCTGTCAAACCAAGTTCTTCAAAGCGTTTGAGATCCAGTTTTGAAGGCTCTTCATTCTTATTTAGGATCAATACCACCTTCTCATTTTTATAAATTCGGGAAAGCAAATAGATTCCCTCTTCGGGCGCAAAGTGCACGGTTTCACCCGACTGGATAGCTTGGCTGTTCTTTCTATATTTCAGGATTTTTTGCAGGTATTTCTGCATTCCTATTTGATCTTCGGAAAGCTGTTTTCCCGTAAAAGCATTGATGGAATCATTTTTCCATCCCCCGGGAAAATCTGACCGTATGAGACCGTGGTCTCCGGGTTTGGCCGTATCGTTCATAAAAATTTCGGTACCATAGTAGATCTGCGGAATTCTTGGCAGCATTAATACATAGGCCAGGGCCATTTTTGTATTCGGAATACTTTCCCCAAGCTGAGTATAGATCCTGCTCATATCATGATTATCGGGGAAGATCATAATTTCTGAAGGAGAAGCATAGACAAAGTCATTGGCCAGACCTTCGTACATTTTAACCAATCCAGCACCCCATTGCTCTTCTTCATTTAAAGCAGAAACAATATTTGCCTGCATCGGGAAATCCATGGTAGATTTCAAATTGGAATCGTAACCGTCTTTATTAGGCGCGCCTTCCTGCCAGTACCTTACCAGTAGCGGGTTGTAACTCCACTCCTCACCTACTATAGAAAAATTGGGATATTCGGTCATTATCGCACCCGCCCAATCGCTCATGAATTCCTTATCGGGATATGGATAGGTATCCTGACGAATTCCACCAAGACCAAGGGTTTCGATCCACCAAATACTGTTTTGGGTAAGGTAATTAGCCATAAAAGGGTTCTCCTGGTTAAGGTCTGGCATGGTATCCACAAACCAGCCTTTGGTCATTTCTTTCTTATCATCTTTGGAAGCATACATGTCTTGATTGGTAGTTCTACGATGATTTGAATAAACCGGTTTTTCTCCCTTTACATAGCGCTCCTGAAAGTTGATCCAATTCTCGAACGGAAGATCTTTCATCCACCAGTGTTGGAGGCCAATGTGATTAGCCACTTGATCCATGATCAATTTTATTCCCCTCTCCCCGGCCTTATCAGCCAGTTCTTTGTATTCGGCCAAAGTACCAAATCTTGGATCTACCTTGTAGAAGTCGGTCATGGCATATCCATGATAGGAAGCCTCTTCCATATCATTAATTAGCAAAGGCGAAGGCCAGAGAGCAGTAAATCCAAGGGTGTCTATATACTCAAGGTGATCAATTATTCCGCGGATATCCCCTCCATGCCTGGCGTAGTCATCACTTCTGTCTATGGTTTTTTCCAATAAAGAAGTATTAATGTCATTGGAAGGATCACCGTTAGCAAAACGGTCTGGGGTAATTAGGTATATAGCATCAGAACTGTCAAAACCTACGTAATCTTCGGCCGGCTTTTGGCGTTCCTTTAATTCATACTGATATACTTCAGGTTTACCAGCAGGTTTTTTGAACCTGATGTCAAACTTACCCGGTTGGGCTTCTTCAGCAATAGAAAGATCAATAAAAAGAAAATTGGGGCTATCGGCTTTATGCACCTTTTGAATAGAAACTCCGTTATAATTGATTTGAGGGACTGCCTTTCCTATCTCTTTTCCATAGACGAGTAACTGCAGCTGGTGATTCTTAAATCCTGTCCACCAGTTAGGAGGCTCTACTCTTTCTATTTGGGCAAATGAAGAAAAGCCTATAAGAACGAACAGAACAAAAATTAACTTTTTCATACCTGTAATATTAAAAAAGAGCTTCCCGGTGAAAGGAAGCTCTTTGAATGTTAAATACAAACAAGATTGTTAGGAGCCACCTGAACAGTCTTACCATTCACAAAAATCTCGATCCCTTCATTACCTTCCAGGCTAAAACTTGTTTTTCCCGGTGCCACATTGACCTTTAAGATCTTATTGCGGTAGTTCACCTTAAAAGAGTAAGCTTTCCAGCCATTAGGAATTTTTGGGTTGAAAGACAGCTGTCCGTCAACAATCCGCATTCCCCCAAAACCTTCAACAATACTCATCCAGGTTCCGGCCATACTGGTGATATGGCATCCTTCTTTTACCTCATTGTTATAATCATCGAGGTCAAGTCTGGAAGTGCGTAAATAAAATTTATACGCCTGATCCATTCTACCCAAAACGGCAGCCTGGATACTATGAACACAAGGAGATAAAGAAGACTCATGAACGGTCAAAGGCTCGTAGAAGTTAAAATGTTTCTCAAGATCTTCTTTGGAAAATTGGTCTTCAAAGAAATAGAATCCCTGAAGCACATCGGCCTGTTTGATATAGCAGGAGCGTAAAATACGATCCCAACTCATTGTTTGGTTGATTGGTCTTTGGCTGTTATCCAGTTCAGAAACAGGAATGATCTCTTTGTCAAGGAAGTTATCCTGTTGCAAGAAGACATCGTATTCTTCTGAAAAGGGGAAGTACATTTTTTCAGCCACTTCCTGCCATTTTGAGATTTCTTCTGAATTCAAATCGGTTTTTGACATAATCCTGTCGTAATCTTCTGAAAATTCAGCTTTAACCTTTTGGAGAGAATCAATAGCATATTCGATACACCACTTAGCAATATAATTGGTGTACCAGTTATTGTTTACGTTGTTTTCATATTCATTAGGCCCGGTTACTCCAAGAATTACATACTTATTTTTCCTGGTGCTGTAATTTGCCCTTTGCTGCCAAAAACGTGCAATCGCGATCATCACTTCCATCCCTTTTTCAGGAATGTAATTAAAGTCACCGGTGTAATCTACATATCTTTTTATGGCTACGACCATGGCTCCATTCCGGTGAATTTCTTCAAAGGTGATCTCCCACTCATTATGACTTTCTTCTCCATTCATGGTCACCATAGGGTACAAGGCAGCTCCGTTTGTAAAGCCAAGTTTTTTGGCATTTTCAATGGCCTTACCAAGCTGGTTATATCGATAGGTCAATAGATTCCTGGCGACAGATTGATCTTTCGTTGCCATATAAAAAGGAATACAATAAGCCTCTGTATCCCAGTAGGTACTTCCTCCGTATTTTTCACCGGTAAATCCTTTTGGCCCAATATTTAGTCTGGCATCTTCTCCGGAATAAGTTTGGTTCAACTGGAAGATATTGAATCTAATTCCCTGTTGAGCCTCGATATCTCCTTCAATAGAAATATCGGCCATTTCCCAAATTTTTGACCAGGCAATTTTCTGTTCTTCTTTAAGCTTTTCAAAACCTGCATCAACAGCAGCTTTCAAAACACCTTCAGCTGCAGAAACAAGATCTTCACGCTTGTGGTTCATATCGGTCACGTATCCTCCAAATTTTTGAAGGCTTACTTTTTGCCCTTTTTGAGCCTCTACCGTATAACGGAAGGATATCTTTTCATCAAAAATTACTTCGGCCGGATTTACTTCAGAAATCTGACCATCAATGATTACTTGTGACTGCATGAAAACAGTCGCGTGAAATTCGGTTTTTAGGGTTTTAGAAGTAATAAAAGCCCGATGTTCTTTTGTTTGCACATCAAGTGTTTTCCAGAACTTCTCTTCCCAGTTGGCATCTTCATTTGTGATCGCGCTGTCAATATAAGGTTCAAAGACAATGCTGGCATCTCCATTAAGTACTTCAACTTGGTAATTTATGGCACCCAACTCATTTCTTTCCAAAGAGAGAAAACGAACTGCCTTAACGGCAATTTCCATATCATTGGCCAAAACAGCAACAAAACTGCGCTCATACCAGCCTTCTTTCATATTGAGCTCACGCCGGTAATTCCTAATTTCTTTACAAGTATTGAGGTCAAGAGATTCTCCGTTGATCAATACATTGATTCCTATCCAGTTAGGCGCATTGAGCACTTTGGCAAAATATTCCGGATAGCCGTTTTTCCACCACCCTACTTTTGTTTTGTCGGGATAGTAAACTCCGGCAATATAACTTCCCTGGAAGGTGGAACCTGAATAATCTTCTTCAAAGTTCGCACGCTGTCCCATTGCTCCATTCCCAAGACTAAAAAGACTTTCGGATGATTCTACTCTTTCTGCATCAAATCCTTCTTCAAGAATTGACCAAACGTCCGGTTTAATATAATCCTGATTCATTTTCTTTATATCAATTTTTTAAAATTTTCCACATCTATTTCTGTGAAGTCAACAAAATTCTCATTTGCGGCATCAAGCACTTCTTTATCACCTATTCCTATGCTATACATTTTCGCGCGGTTTGCCGCTTCGACTCCTGCCACCGAATCTTCAAAGACAATACATTCTTCGGGGTCCAGGGCCAATTTTTCGGCCGCCATCAAAAACACCTCGGGGTCCGGCTTTGCTTTACTCACATCGTTACCATCTACTATAGCTGCAAAACGATCGTGTATTTTAAGACCCTTTAAAATGGGCCTGGCATTTTTACTGGCAGAACCAAGAGCAAAAGGAATATTATTTTCGGTTAAATGATCCAGCACCTTCTTAACTCCCGGCAGGAGATCTTCTTCAGACATGCCCGAGATCCTTGCCAGATAATCTTCATTCTTACTTGACATTAGCCTTTCAAATTCCTCTTTAGAAACGCTTTTTCCGCCCCACTCCAGAATCTGGTTCAGGGAGTGTACCCTGCTAACGCCTTTTAATTTTTCATTTTGTTCCAACGAAATATCAAATCCCAGGTCATTGGCCATTTTACGCCAGGCCAGGTAATGAAACTTTGCTGTATCAACAATCACCCCATCAAGGTCAAATATTATTCCTTTAAATCTATTCATCAATGTTTAGTCTTTTATTAGTTTTCACTCTTAAAGTGAGTAATCCTGAAAGTATCATCGAAAAACCACCAACAATGATCGCGTATACCGCATCATCTGCAAAGAATTCCTTCACCAGATAACCCAGGATTGTTGCCGCTACGATTTGGGGTATAACAATAAAGAAGTTGAATACTCCCATATAGTAGCCCATTTTTGCTGAAGGCAGTGAGCCCGATAGCATCGCGTAAGGCAATGATAAAATGCTCGCCCATGCCACTCCTACTCCAATCATAGATAGAAGCAAACCTACCTTACTGCTCACGAAGTAGATAGAAATTAAACCTATCCCCCCAAAACATAATGCCAGTAAATGCGTCACTTTATTACTTGTTCTTTTGGCAAGCACAGGCAATAGGAATGCCACAGCTGCCGCCACTCCATTATATACCGTAAACATTACCGGCACCCAATCGGCGGCATCATTATAAAGTTGAGAGGTAGTGTCTTTGGCACCAAAAACATGCCCCGTTACCGCTGCCGTGGTATAAATCCACATAGAGAACAGCGCGAACCATGAAAAGAACTGCACCCAGGCGAGTTGTTTCATTGTCTCGGGCATGTTAAGCATATCTGTTATAATAACAGTAAAGCCATTGCGGACACTTTTCTTTCTTAGTTGAGAGGCTAGCATGAACAATATACCTGCAACTATAAGCCCTACAAATAGAATATATAATTCTTTGGTAAGGCTGTGGTCATAAATGTACCAGGTAACAACGGCTCCAAAAATGACCATTCCGAGACCGATCAAAAATTGCTTTTTAATATTCTGCCTGCGTTCTTCGGGAGTTTCCCTCTTCGGTTTTAACTGTTTGTCCCGTTTTTCGAACTCTTCCAGTTCTTCGGGAGAATATTCCGTAGATCTAAAAACCGTCCAAAGAACAGCAAGAAGGAAAACTATTCCCCCTACATAAAAGGACCACTTGACCGAATCGGGAATGACTCCTTCGGGGGCCGTGTTGCTAATACCCATCCAGCTCGAGAACATGTAGGGCAATAATGAGCCCACAACCGCTCCCGTGCCAATAAAGAAACTCTGCATCGCAAAGCCCTGTGTACGCTGGTTTACCGGAAGGTTATCACCCACAAAAGCCCTGAAAGGTTCCATGGAAATATTAATGGAGGCATCCATGATCCATAATGTACCTGCCGCCACCCACAAGGTTGGCGAATTTGGCATTATAAATAAAGCAATGGATGAAAGAATAGCACCAGCCAGAAAATAAGGCCTTCGTCGGCCCAACCTCGTCCAGGTGCGGTCGCTGAAATAACCTATAATCGGTTGAATAATTAAACCTGTTACCGGTGCTGCAATCCAAAGAATAGGGATTTGATCCACATTGGCACCTAAGGTCTCAAAAATTCGGGAGGTATTCGCATTTTGTAGTGCGAATCCAAATTGTATGCCCAGAAATCCGAAACTCATATTCCAGATTTCCCAAAAACTCAATGTGCGTTTCTGCATTATCGTAGGTTTAGATTACGATAAGCTGTAAGAC
>JBAVJE010000289.1:0-2113 GCA_049687615.1 Salinimicrobium sp.
TCAGTTATATCAATGAGAACCTGAACAATCCCGAGATCCTGGTGCTAAACGATCTTAATATAAATGCTGAAAAATTCAAACTTGAAAATTCTGATGTATTTGTACAAATAAATAAGCTCTCAGGTACCGAAAAAAGAGGTTTGAACATTGATTTTCTAAAAATCAATTTCACTTATACCAGTGATGAAATGCGGCTGCAGGACCTGGAGATCCAAACTCCCAATTCACTGGTGAAAGCAGATATTATTTTTGATATTTCCGGGGGGTTCGCTAATTTCGTGAACACCGCACCACTGGTTGCCAATTTTGACGCTTCTACAATTGCTACAACAGATCTTAAACCTTTCTACAACAAGTTTGGAACCGGCGACAAAATCAATTTTTCCACCCGAATGGAGGGAACCTTGAACAATTTTATTCTCAAGGATTTTAAGATGAAAGGGCTTAACCGAACCAGGCTAATAGGTGATCTGTCCATAAAAAACGTCCTGGTTAGGGAAGAAAACGAAATTTTTTCTCTAGAAGCTACCGTTGAAGATATGGCTACTAATTATTATGACCTGGTTCATTTGCTGCCGGGACTGCTTCAAAATAAGCTTCCGAAGCAATTAATTCCTCTGGGAAATGTTAGGTTTCAGGGACTAATTGCAGTTTCTGAAAAATCGCTCAAGGCAGATGCTTTGTTATTTTCCCAACTTGGAAATGCCGAGGTGGAGGTGAGCATGGAAAACTTTAGTGATGCAGGACTGGCGACTTATCAAGGAAAATTAGTAGGTAAAGATTTTAACGTAGGAAAGCTTTTGAATGTGAAGAAGCTAGGAAAGGCAAGTTTTAATGTGCTTTTTGATGGAAGTGGATTTACCGGTGAAACTTTGAATACAGATGTTAGAGGAAAAATTTCCAGGTTGACCTATAACGATTATTCCTATAACAATCTTAAAATTCGCGGAACTTTTAGGGCTCCAGTTTTTAATGGAAATTTTATTTCGCTTGATCCAAATCTGCAGATGGAGTTTAACGGACTGGTTGATCTTTCAGATGAGACGAACTTTTATGACTTTGAGGCGAGCGTAGGTCATGCAGATTTACATACGCTTAATTTTGTAAGCCGCGATAGTATATCTGTTTTTAGGGGAGATGTGATTATGAATATGCGTGGCACTAACCTAAATGATGCTGCAGGAGAAATCCTACTGTTAAATACTTCTTACAAAAATGAAAATGACACTTATGCTTTTGACGACTTACGTATAAACTCCAGTTTTGACGGTCCTGTTCGAACTATTGAAGTGAACTCGCCCGATGTCATTAATGGAACGGTAGAAGGTGTCTTTGACGTTAAAGAGGTGCCTGCGCTTGTGGAAAACGCAATTGGGAGCATTTATACCAATTACAGACCGAATAAAATCACAACCGATCAATACCTGAATTTTAACTTTGATATTTATAATAAAATTGTAGAAGTCTTTTATCCCGAAATCACTCTTGCCCCGAATACCTTTATAAGAGGAAGTGTAGAGTCTGATGAATCTGAATTCAGACTGGCCTTCAAGTCTCCTGAAATAAACGCTTTCAATAACCTGTTTGAAAAGGTTAACATTCAGGTAGATAACTCAAATCCGCTTTTTAATACTTATGTGGAAATTGACAGTATGGCTACCGGTGTTTATAGTGTTTCAGATTTCAACCTTATCAATGTGACCATGAACGATACTCTATTCATTAGGTCAGAATTTCGGGGAGGTCCAAAGAACGATGATATTTATAATTTGAACCTGTATCACACCATTAACGAGAATAATAATTCTGTTGTGGGTCTTCAGGAATCTGATATTAAATTCAAGGAGAGCGTTTGGCATCTAAATGAGCAGAATAACAAATCTAACCGGGTTATTTTCAGCAAAGGTTTCCAGAATTTCAGAATAGATTCCCTTGTTTTAAGCCACGAGAATGAAGAGATAAGATTAGCAGGTCAAATGCGGGATTCCACCTACAAGAATTTTCAGATGGAGTTTCAAAATGTTGATCTGTACAAGATCACCCCCGAGATCAAAAAACTTTCTATGGGCGGCATCGTGAATGGTAGTCTGAACCTTCTTCAGGAAAATGGGGC
>JBAVJE010000290.1:0-1863 GCA_049687615.1 Salinimicrobium sp.
GGAGAAAGGAAGCCTAAAAGGAATTTTATGGCATCAGGGCGAAAGTGATGCTTTCCTCGAGAAAATACCGGGATATGAAGATAAATTAAAGACTTTGTTTCAATTTTTTAGAAGTTACCCGGAAAAAGAAAATCTTCCAATTGTTTGTGGGGAGTTGGGTTCTTTTTCAACAGGGAGGGAGAGAAATATCCTGTGGGAAATGATAAACAGTAAAATTGAAGAGGTTGAACACTTGGATCCCAACCTAATTCTCGTAAGGACAGAAGACTTAAAAGCCAAGTCAGATAATGTTCATTTTAATGCGCAATCACAACGTACTCTTGGTATCAGGTATGCAAAAGCTTATCTGCAATTAATTGATTCAAATTCTAAAATATAATAGATTTCTAATTCTATTTCTACTATGCAATTACTGGACTGGATTGTCTTATCGATATACTTTTTAATGCTCTTGGCTATAGGGGGCTGGGCTTATTTTCGGGTTAAAAATTCGGCAGATTTTTATACAGCCGGGGGTAAATTGCCCTGGTGGTTATCGGGGATTTCCCATCACGTCTCAGGTTATAGTGGTGCCGTTTTTGTTGCCTATGCAGGAATTGCTTATACCCACGGGTTTACCTTATATATTTGGTGGGCCTTTACGGTGGGTATAGCTACCATGATCGCGGCTTTTTATATAGCGCCAAGATGGTCCCGGCTTAGGTTGTATGCAGGTATTCAGTCCCCTACAGAATATTTATTACTTAGATATAATTTAACTACCCAACAACTCATCGCATGGTCTGGAGCTATCATAAAAATTTTTGATACCGGTGGGAAGCTGGCTGCAATTGCGGTTCTACTGAATGTTTTTAGCGGGGCATCAATTACTTTCGGTATTTTACTTGTCGGTACGGTCTCGCTTATTTATATCACTATTGGGGGGCTTTGGGCAGATGTATGGAATGATTTTGGACAGTTTTTAGTTCAGTTGCTTGCTGGCTTAACAATGTTTGTGATGGTCATTTTAAAATTAGATGATGGTTTTGACGGGATCTTTAATATGTGGGATAGATTACCACCTGAGCATTCTAATTTTTTTAATGAGCCTTATACGGTAGTTTTTGCAATAGTGCTCCTCGTCATTAATTTTTTTAGTTATAGTGGAGGAACCTGGAATCTGGCTACCCGGTTTATTTCATCTTCCTCAGGTAAAACGGCAAAAAAAGCAGCCATTCTATCTTCCTTCCTTTATTTTATCTGGCCATTGTTTTTACTTTACCCAATGTTTGCCTCGCCTATATTTTTTAAAAATCTTTCAGACCCCACACTTTCCTATGGAGTTATGGTTAAAGAATTTCTGCCTTCGGGTCTGGTCGGTTTGGTTCTGGCATCCTTATTCGCAAATACCCTTTCTATGACTGCTTCCGACTCAAATACTGTATCTGCAGTTATAAGTAGGGATATTTTACCGGTGCTTTTTCCTAAAATCAAGAAATACTCAAACAAACAAGGCCTTCGCCTTGCCAGAATAACCACCCTTTGTTTTACGATTCTAACGATTATAACAGCAATAAATTCAAGCCATTTTGGCGGAGTCTTCGGATTGATAATTTCCTGGTTTGCTGCCTTATTAGGGCCAATTGCTATACCTATGATCTTAGGTCTCTTGCCAGCTTTTGCCAAAAGTGATGGAAAGGCAGCCATTGCCTCTATTTTAGGGGGATTGCTCACCTTTATTTTGCTCAAATTGTTTCCTGTTCATTCTCTTCCAATTGAAGTTGGAGGACCAACTTTGGTTTCGTTGATCTTGTTTATCTTTTTCGGTTTATTGAATAGGAAGGAAGTTCCACCGGAAATTAAAAAGTTACATGTCAATTTAGA
>JBAVJE010000291.1:0-3781 GCA_049687615.1 Salinimicrobium sp.
AAAAAAGGGAGTTTTCCGAAGGTGTCAAAAAAGGGAGTTTTCCGAAGGTGTCAAAAAAGGGAGTTTTCCGAAGGTGTCAAAAAAGGGAGTTTTCACAGGCGCGCGATAAATCGCGCGCCTCTCATTGCAGATGGAAATTTCGTGTTGGTTGTTTTGAAAATAGAATCCGGCAGTCTCCATTCAGACTGCCGAAGGGAATGGCACGATGAAAATTTTAAATTTTAAATCCTGAATTCTAAATCCTATTGTCCTCTGAAAAATATAATGGTGCTCAGGGTTTTGCTCATGATGGTAATATCGAGGAAAACATTTCGGTGTTTGATGTAGTACAGGTCGTACTGCAGTTTTTCCAGGCTATCTGCATGGCTGTTACCGTAGTCGCCCATTACCTGCGCCCAGCCTGTTAGTCCGGGTTTAATGAAATGGCGGGTGTCATAGAAGGGGATCGCCTGTGCAAGTTCTTTCACAAAAACCGGACGTTCCGGCCGTGGCCCGATTAAGCTCATTTCCCCTTTCAGGATGTTCCAGAACTGCGGGAATTCATCAAGACGCGCCCTTCTCAGAAATTTGCCGAAGCGGGTGACACGAATGTCATTTTTTTGGGCCCATTGGGCGCCGTTGGCTTCAGCATCATAGATCATGGTTCGAAATTTAAGCATCTGAAACCTCTTTCCATGTCGCCCTACCCTTTCCTGCCTATAGAAAAGTCTGCCCCTGTTCCCTATCAAGTTTCCGAGGAAAATAAAGGGCACCAGAAGCATTCCGACAAATAGTCCCATAACGGCAACTATAATATCTGCTGTCCTGTGAAAGAACAGATAGAATTTATTGTCATTGCTTCGGCTAAACGGAAAGAGCTTGTAAAAATTTTTCTCAATATGCTGCACCGGAATTCTATAGGTTTTCTCCTCGTACACCTGGTTATAGTCTTTCACCGGAAAGCCATCCCTAATTAGTTGCATGATTTCTCTGTAAAGCCCGGGATCACTTGCAGAGGGGTTGATACCCGAAATTAGAACTTCATCTATAGCCTCTTTTTTTAGAGTTTTGCGCAGGTCTTTTGAGGAAAACTTTTTAAACTTCAAATGATCCGACGAAACGCGGAGATCTTCCCCTCCCGGATTGATATATCCAAGAATATTATAATTTGGATCTACCTGCTGCAATTGGGCGGCAATAAGCTCCACTTCCTGCGGCTCTCCTACAATCATGACTCTACGGTAAAATATGGGAGAGGAAATCAATGCTATATAAGCAAATCTCCACACTAACATAGTTGCCATGATGCCAAGGTAAAAATATATGATCTGCAAACGATTTTCCGGTAGTACAGGAGTTAGAACCGGTGTGAGCAGAAAAAAGAGCACCGTAACCGAAGATGCCAAAATCACATTTTTGAGCACCGTATAATACTTACTCGCCTTTTGCAGGTCATATAATTCGAAAATATTCGAAAAAAGACTGAGATAAACAGCTAATACGATACTCCAGTGCCAGAATTCAGTTGAGATACTGAAATATTCCAGGTTGAACAGGATGCCTACCACGTATAGCGTAAAAAGCACCCAGACGACATCAAAAATGCGGAGCAATACTTTTCGTTCAGAAATCTCAAAATGAAGGCTTGACTTCCGGGGCATCAATGAAGTTTTACGGGGTAAAGATATAAAAGAGTTTAGAGAGGGGTGTCTAAAAAAAAGATTTTTCGGAAGTATCTTTGAGTAGTTCATAAGCTCTCGAATTCTGGCTGCCTTATCAGGTTATTCCGGGGAACTACTTTTTCATAAAGACTCATTGGGAACATCCATGGAAGCATTTTAAACATCTTCATCTATGATATTTCCCGAAAGTTATGGAGAGCTTTAGCTGCAATAATGTAATAACTTTAAGTTATTTATAAAAAATTTCAAGTGAATTTTTACCTGAGTAACTTAAGCCAGAGCGGTTTAACCTTCATCCAGTCAAAGCTTTCTGCTTTTTTCCTGGCGGCGGCTGCAAGTTGAAGAGCTCTTTGCGGATGCGAAATGAGCTCGTCTACTGCACCGGCCATTTTTACCGCATCCATTGGGGATACCAGCAGACCGTCAGTTTCATTTTCAATTAAAAACGGCATTCCGCCAACATCTGTAGAAATGACCGGCAGTCCCAGGGCCATGGCTTCAATGACGCTTACGGGAGTGTTATCGACATTGGTAGTATTTAAAAAAACATCAAATTGGGCTGCTAATTTGATCCAGTGCTGCTTTTGCAGGCGGCCGGTGAAACGAACGGGAAGTTTTTTCTTTTCGGCCATTCTTTTACAAACAGCCATGGAGGCATCTTTTTCTGGACCTACCATGCAGAGTTCGGCATCGGGATATTTCATGAGCAGGATTTCCAGTACCTGCAGGGCCAGCAGCGGATTATATACCTGAGCAAAGGAACGTACCCACAACAAGCCAGGCTTTAACTGTTTTCTGTGTTTGAAGGGGTAATCAATAATATGAATACTATTTGGGATGTACACTGTATTGCGGATCCCGCGACTTTCAAAAACCGCCTTCAGATATTTGGAGGGGGCAATGTTGATATAGGCTTTTTGAAAAAGCTGATGTGCTACCCGGGAAGAATTCTTTAAACGCTTTGGGAGCTCGCCCCCGTGCAGAATGGGAATATATTTCAAGCCCAGCCTTCGGCATAGCATTCCCACAGCCACAGCATACCAAAAATTCTGGGTGCTGTAAGTATCAATAAGTACGTAGTCTGCAGTCTTCCGGTTTCTGAAAACAAGAGATAGCATCTCGCCGAGCCGTTGCAATTTGCCGGGACGAGTCGAAGCCGTTTTCACCTCGTAAGCTTCCTCCATCAGGAGTGGAGCCAGCACGTCAATTGATGTTGGTGTGCCACCGCGGCTTTCGAGTTGATTTCCTATGTAGAGAAGTTTTTTCAGGGTTTTCTTTTAAGAAGCAGTTGTGTTAACTAAAAAGTTTAAATGTTCGCCTCCTCCTGACAGATTCTTTTTTATTCTCGACTATGTAAAGCAAGGCCAATCCATAAACGAAACCCGGAAGAGCTATCCTCATTGCCGAATGGTTAATAGTAAGAAACCAAAACATCATAAAGCTCAAAAAATAAAAGTTGTTTTCAAATTTTAGCCAGAATAGAATGGGTACAGACAGTAATATTATTATAGCCAACAATCCCAACATTCCATGTTCAGACAATAAACGTGTCATTTCATTATGAGTCGCAATCTCCTCTCCCAATTCCTTCTCCCTGAAAGATTTAGCCTTTCCCACCCCTACTCCTACTACCGGATTGTAATAAAAAGCTTCTAATTCTGTACTAATAAGTTCAACTCTTCCTGTCGTCAAGTCTACTTTTTCTCTCCCTGCAGCATCTTTACCTGTCCATCTATTTACAATTAATCCCGAACTCCCCGCTGCCGAAAAGGCCCAGGAGGCAAAAAGTACCCCCCCAATGATTAATAATTTTAGCTGCAATCGCTTCTGTTCTGTTTTACCTTTTTTGTAATATAATAGAAGGAGAAAAGCAACAGAACAAACCATAGCAGTGACTATTCCTCCTCTCGAAAAAGTAATAATTGCCCTATAGCTCATCATTGCCAGTAATCCCAGATCGATCAGGTTTATCCATTTACTTTTAATATCAAACAGCCTGATCACCAACAACAGACCGCCCATTCCCATAATGGTCGCTATTTGGTTGGGTCCATATCCCGCCGTTGCAGCGTAGTTGGCCCCAATATTTATAACCATCTCCTGCAAACTCGGTGTATAAA